>CAZMRN010000003.1:0-785 GCA_964568575.1 uncultured Caulobacteraceae bacterium | reverse complement strand
GGTGCTCCGCGCGCTGGCGCAGATGCAAGACGCGCGCGAGCGCGTGCTCAGCTAAGATTGAAGGCGCGCGCCAGGAACACGATGGTTCCGATCAGCGCCAGCCAGAACAAGGCGTGCAGCGGCCATTGCCGATCGGCGCGGGTCCCGCGCAGCCCGAACAGGCCGCTCGCCACCAGAACGCCCGACATGATGATGAGCAGAAGTTGCGTCAGCCCCGGCTCGCCCAGCCGCGCCATCTGATCGGGAAACGCCAGAAAGCTGACGCCGATGAGCGCAGCGACCGCCAGCGCCGTCAGCAGGAGCGCCCTCATGCCGGCGGCGGCGCGGCCGCGAGACGCGCGGGCAACACGGCCATGATCGCCAGCCGTTCGGCCTCGCTGAGCCGTCCCCAGGCCGCGATCTCCTTCAGCGTACGGCCGCAGCCGACGCACAGATTGGTCGCGCCGCTGACGGCGCAGACGCGGACGCACGGGGTCGATGGCGGAGCCATGGCCTCGGAGCTAAGCGGCCCGGGGCGGGGTTGCAAGCCGCCCCGCATCCAAACCGCCGCCCCCTGGCATCCCTGTCCCGTCAGCCCTGGGCCCGGCGAACCGGAGCTGCGACGGAGGCGCCTCGCATGCCGCAAGAATCCATCCTATGGTCGCGCATCATGGCCACGACCCGCGCCCTTGTGATCGCTGCAGCGGCCGCCTCGCTCTGGGCGGCCGGCTCGGCGCAGGCCTGCGCCCGGACGAGCCTGACCGAGCCGCCGAGCGGCGGCATGGGCGTGGGCCAAGCTGAAGAGG
>CAZMRN010000002.1:49584-57748 GCA_964568575.1 uncultured Caulobacteraceae bacterium | reverse complement strand
CAGGCGCGCCCGCGCTTCTGGCGCGGCGCGGGTCGGTGTCGGCCGACGCGATCTGGATCGATGAGCGCATCGCGCCGCTGACGCGTCGTGCAAGCGATGCGCCGAAATCCACACAGTTTCGTTTGCGCCGCGCGCGGCCGTTCTCGTGCTGGGTTTCTGTTCTGCGCGGCGCCAACCATGGCGAGTCCGGCGCCGGGGCCAGCGCGCAGGATTGGTATTTCACGCGCGATGTCCGCCTGCACGATCAGGGCGGCGACGCCGTCATCACGACGGGCGAAAGCCCGCCGCGGCGGCTGTTCTTGCGCCTGCGCCGCGTCGAATGGGCGACCGGGACCAACAGGCCCTCGCTGACGCTCTATGTGCACGAAGGCGAAAACCAGAGGGCGACGTCTTACGTCTGGGGCGATTACGACGCCGACAGGTTGGGGATCAATCTGCGCTGGATGCAGGCGAGCTGCACGCAGGACGATGCGGCGCAATGGTGACCAAGCCTTAACCGCGTTGTCCCGTCGCGCTTGTCATGCGCCCATGATATGCGCGCGCGTCGAACACTGACAGGGAACCACGCCATGCTCCGCAGAACGCTTCTGGCCGCCGCGCTTGCGCTCACCGCGGCGTGCGCGCCGCAATCCGACACAACGCCGGCTGCGCCGCCGGCGCAACAATCCAGCTTGCCCGCGATCGTTCTTGTGCACGGCGCCTTCATGGATGGGCGCGCCTGGGATGCGGTGAAGTCCGGACTCGAGGCGCGCGGCCGGACGGTCGCGGTGGTCAATTTGCCGGGCCGCGCGGCCAATCCGGCGCCCGCCGCCGATATGACGCTCGACCGCTATCGCGACGCCGTGCTCGCCGCGATGCCCGCCGATGGCGGACAAGTCGTTCTCGTTGGCCACAGCTTTGGCGGGATCACCATCTCCAACGTGGCCGAAGCCGTGCCTGAGCGCATCCGCACGCTGGTCTATGTCGCAGCCTATCTGCCGCAAGCCGGTCAATCGCTGCAGGCCTTGGCCGGCGAAGATGCAGACTCCGCCGCAGGTCCCGCGTTCCGCATCGATCAGCAACGCCTCGTCGCCGCTATTGCGCCGGAGCAGCAGGCCGCGTTGTTCTGCAATGATTGCAGCGCCGAAATCGCCGCCCGCATGTCGAGCCTGATGGTTGAGGAGCCGCTGCCGCCGTTGAACCAGGGCGTCAATCTCACAGGGAATTTCGGCGGCGTCGATCGCGTCTATGTGCGCACCGCGCAGGACCGCGTCGTCAGCCCGGCGCTGCAGGATCGCATGATCGCGGCCACGCCGGTGCGCGAAACCATTCCGCTCGACGCCGGCCATTCGCCCTTCTTCACGCAAGTGGATGCGCTGGTCGAGGCGATCGATCGGCAAGGCCGCTAAAGCGCGTTGCGGGGTTGTCTTGAGCTCAAGACGCTGCAGACACGCGCCGCCCCCTCAGTCCGCTACGCGGCCAGCTCCCCCGTAAACGGGGGAGCAAAGCGCTCTCTTTGTTCCCCCGCTTGCGGGGGAAGTGGCCGGCGTAGCCGGTCGAAGGGGGCGGCGATGCCCGCCGCCTTCAGGAATGTCTTCGCCCGAACACAATGCATCGATCCGATCTGCAAGAGCTTTACGGCGCCGGCGTCGGGTTGCGCGCATAGGCCTCCGCGGCGCGCAGCACGCGCAGCGTGTTGCCGCCCCAGATGTTGCGGATGTCGGCTTCGCTGTAGCCGGCCGCGAGCAGGCGCTCGGTGATCTTGGGAAAATCGGCGACGTCCTGCATGCCGACGACGCCCCCGCCGCCGTCGAAATCCGCGCCGATGCCGACATGCTCGGGCCCGACCACTTCGAGAATGTGCAAGAGGTGGCGCATGAAATCGTCGAACGTCGCCTGCGGAGCGGGAAACTGCGCCTCGAGCTGACGACGCGCCTGCAGCATCTGCAGCGCTTGCGCCGCGCTTAATGACTCCGCCGGCGCGTTCGGCATGCTGCCGCGCAGCGCGCGCAGCGCGGCTTGGCGTTCGGGCGAGGGCGGCAGCGGCGTCAGATAGGCGCCAAGCGAATTGACCTGGATGACGCCGCCCGCGGCCGCGAGCCGGCGCAAGCGCTCGTCGTCGAGATTGCGCGGATGGTCATAGATCGCCTTCGCGCCCGTATGCGACAGAATGATAGGCGTGCGCGACAGCGTCAGCATTTCGTCGAACACGGCGTCGGAGGCGTGCGAGGCGTCGAGCACCATGCCGAGGCGATTGGCCTCCGCGACAGCCTGTCTGCCCAACGGGCTCAAGCCGTTCCAGCGCGGACCGTTCGGATCGGTGGCGCTGTCGCCGAACTGGTTGTTGGCGAAATGCACCGGCCCGAACATGCGCGCGCCGAGCAGATAAAACGTCGTCATCAGCGAAAGATCTTCGCCGATCGGGTAACCGTTCTCGATCGAGATGAACATGATGCGCTTGCCGGACGCTGCGATGCGTTCGGCGTCGTCGGCGGTGTAGGCGAGTTCGAAATGCTGGTTGTAGCGCGCGGCCGCGTCGCGAATGGTCACCGCGCGGCGCAGCGCGGCGTCGCGCGCCGCCGCATAAGGCTCGGCTCCCAACGGCCCTTGCGGCGTGTAGATCACCCAGAAGCCGCCATCGAGGCCGCCTTCGATCATGCGCGGCAGATCGACCTGGCTGAAATCCTGGCGCGGATCGTGGCGCTGCGTCAGGTCCCAGCCGGGTTGGCCCATCAGCGCGGGCGTATCGAGGTGCGTGTCGAGCGTGAGCGCGCGTTCGTGGATGGCGCGCGGCGAGGCGTCGTCCGCTGTCGTCGCGGTGGCGCACGCCGCCAGACAAAGCGCCAAGGCCGGCGCGGCGCGTGTGAGCGTGATCATGTGTGCGGTCCCCATCTCGGCAAATCTATTCCGGCCCCTCCGGAACCGGTCAATGGCCTTCGCTGCGCGCAGCGTCGCTGCGGCCGCGCGCGCCCATCTTGCACGCACCGCCGCGTCATGGTTCCCCGTATTTCTGGTCGGCCTTGAAGGCGCACGCCATGTCCGCACCGCCCGTCGGCGACAATCTCCCGCAAAACCTCGCCGTCGCGACGGCGATGGTGGCGATCACGGTGCTCATCCATTTTTGGGGCCTCTTGACGCTGGCGCACCTGATGAATCGCGGCGGCGCACGCTTTCGTCCGCACGAGACGCGGTTCGGCCAAGCGGGGCTCGTCCTGTTCGTGGTGTTCGGCGTGATCGGGCTGCATACGGTCGAGGTCTGGCTCTATGCGGCGCTGTACCTGATCCTGGGCGAGGCGCGTGTGTTGGAGGAGGCGGTGTATTTCTCCACCGTCACCTTCATGTCGCTGGGCTATGGCGACATCGTGCTGTCGCCGCGCTGGCGCGTGGTCAGCGCCATCGAAGCGGCGAACGGCGTGATCCTCGTCGCCTGGTCGACTGCCTTCCTGATCAGCGTCGCCACGCGCATGCGGCTGATGGATCAGGATTGGCTCGATCCGCCGCCGCCCGGCGTGCGCTGACGCGAAATCGGCGCGGCGCGCCCTGGAGCCGACGCGGGCGCGCTGCTAAGTCATCGCCGACGCAGGGCGCGCGCGGAGCAGATCATGGCGGATAGGGTCGTTGTCGTCACGGGCGCGTTCGGCGCGCTGGGACGAGTGGTGGCGCAGGCCGCGGCCGATCAGGGCGCGCGGGTCGTTGCGCTCGACGCCGGGCCCGCCGCGCCGCCGGATTTTCTCGCGCCGGATCGGCACATGATCGCCGTGGGCGTCAATCTGATGGACGCCGCCGCCGCGCGCGCAGCGATCGACGCCGCCGCGCAGCGTTTCGGACGGCTCGACGCGTTGATCAATATCGCCGGCGGCTTTCGCTGGGAGACGGTCGAGAGCGGGGATCCCGCGACCTGGGATTTCATGTTCGCCGTCAATCTGAAAACCACCTTGCACGCCAGCCAGGCCGCGCTGCCCCATCTCGTCGCCGTCGGCGCCGGGCGCATCGTCAATGTCGGCGCCAATGCGGCGTTGAAATCCGGCGCCGGCATGGGCGCCTACGCCGCCTCGAAATCGGCGGTGCATCGCTTCACCGAAAGTCTGGCGGCGGAAGTGAAGGACAAGTTCGTGACGGTGAATGCCGTGCTGCCCTCGACGATCGATACGCCCGCCAATCGCCGCGACATGCCGGATGCGGATTTCAGCGCCTGGGTCAGCCCGGAAGCGCTCGCGCGGGTGATCCTGTTCCTGATCTCCGACGCGGGCGCGCCGATCACCGGCGCGCTGATCCCGGTGACGGGGCGCGTGTGACGACGCGTAGCGATCGCATGAATTTTCGCTCCGACACCACCGCCTCGGTCCATCCCGCGATCCTGGATGCGATCGCGCGCGCCAATGCCGGGCGCGTGAATTCCTATGGCGACGATGCGCTCACGCGCGCTTTGACTGCGCGCCTGTGCGCGTGTTTCGACGCCGACGTGGAGGTCTTGCTGACGACGTCGGGTACGGCGTCGAACGCCATCGCGCTCGCCGGCATGCTCGATCCGTGGGGCGCTGTGCTGTGCCATCGCGAAGCGCATATCGAGACCGATGAATGCGGCGCGCCGGGATTCTATTCCGCCGGCGCGAAGCTGGTGTTGATCGACGGCGACGCCGCGAAGATCAGCGTCGAAGCACTGCAGGAGGCGCTGACGCGCAATCAGCGCGGCGTGCATTCGGTTTTGCCGCAGGCGCTGTCGCTCAGCCAGTGCACCGAGCGCGGGGCGGTCTATGCGCCGGCGGAGGTGCAGGCCCTGGCCGATGCGGCGCACGCCGCGGGCTTGAAGGTGCACATGGACGGCGCGCGGTTCGCCAACGCCGTGGCGCATCTTGGCTGCGCGCCGCGCGCGGCCGCAGCCGGCGTCGACGTGCTGAGCTTCGGCGCCACCAAGAACGGCGCGATGGCGGCGGAAGCGATCGTCTTGTTCGACCGCACGGCGGTGCGCGGCCTCGATCGGCTGCGCAAACGCGGCGGCCATCTTGTGGCCAAGCACCGCTTTCTCGCCGCCCAGATGCTTGCTTATCTCGAGGACGATCTCTGGCTCGCGCTGGCGCGGCGCGCCAACGCGCTTGCGCGCCAGATCGCTGCGGCGGCCGGCGATTGGGTCAGCGCGCCGGTGCAATCGAACCACGTTTTCATTCGCCCGGGCGCGCGTCTGTTGGCGGCGATGCGCGCCCGCGGCGCCGATTTTTACGATTGGGGGCCGCACGGGGATGAGGCGCGCCTGGTCGTCTCGTGGGACCATGACGCCGACGAGGTCGAGGCGCTGTGCGCGCTTTTGCGTTCGCTCAAAACCGATTGAGCGCGGCGTAGCGGTCGCGGTGGAACGATGCGGAGCCGTACAGCGCCTCGGCGACGCGCGCGCGCTTGAGATAAAGCCCCGGATCGGCGGCGTCGGTCATGCCGATGCCGCCATGCATCTGCACCATTTCATTGGACACCAGATGCAGCGTATCGCCAGCGCGCGCCTTGGCGAGGGAGGCGCATTCGGCGATATCGTTGCGGTTCTCGTCGAGGGCGTGCAGCGCGTCGAGCACGCAGGATCGCGTCATTTCGATATCGACGAACATTTTCGCCGCGCGATGCTGCAGCGCCTGGAACGTGCCGATCACCTGGCCGAATTGCGTGCGCGTCTTCAGATACTCGGCGGTGGTTTCGAAGGCCTGCGTCGCCTGTCCCAGCATTTCCGCCGCCAGGCCGATGCGGGCGCGATCGAGGATCTGATCGAGCAGCGCTGCGCCTGCGGGCGAAGGGGCGTGCAGCACATGCGCCGCCTCGACGCGCACCCCGTCGAGCGTCAAGTCGGCGGCGCCGCGGCTGTCGACCGTTTTGAGCGGCGTCGCTGCAAGGCCGGCCGAGCCGGCGGGTACCAGAAACAGCCCGATTGCGCCGCCGTCGGCCGCCGCGACCACGAACGCATCGGCGACATGGCCGTCCGCGACATATTTTTTCGATCCCGAAAGCACATAAGAATAGCCGTCGCGGCTGGCCTGCAGGGCGAGCTTGTGCGGCGCATGATGCGGGCCTTCGTCGATGGCGAGCGCGAGAATGATTTCGCCGGCGGCGATCTTTGGCAGCCACGCGGCGTGCTGCGCAGCTGATCCCGCCAGCATGATCGCCGACACGCCGATCAGCGCCGTCGACAGAAGCGGCGAGGGCGCCAGCGTGCGGCCTGTCTCCTCCAGGATGAGCCCAAGCCCGACATAGCCGAGCCCCGATCCGCCATGCTGTTCGGGGATGAGCACGCCGGTCCAGCCCAGCGCGGCCATCTCCGCCCAGAGCGCGCGATCGAAACCGGCCGGATCGCCGGAATCGCGCACCGCGCGCAGATGCGCGACCGGCATTTTTTCCTGCACGAACGCGCGGGCGGCGTCGCGCAACATTTCATGTTCTTCGCTCAATGCGGGCATCGGAAATCTCTTGCGTCAGGAAGCGTCTATTGATGGTCGCGCAGGCCGAGAACGCGCTTGGCCACGACATTGAGGTTCACCTCGGTGGTGCCGCCTTCGATCGAATTGCCCTTGGCGCGCAGCCAGGCGCGCGTGGCTGCGATTTCGGGTTTGGAGAAGCCGTCGCCGCTCCATCCCAAGGCGCGGTTGCCCAGCGCTTCCAGCACCAGTTCGGTCTTTTCCTGGTTCAGCGTGGCTGCGCCCACCTTGAACACGGAGGCGAGATGGCCGACCGCCTCGCCCGCCTTCGCCATGTCCTGCACGCGCTTGACCGTCAGCCCGAAGGCGCGGTCGTACATCTTGTGCGCGGCGATGCGGGCGCGAAGGTCGCCGTTGGCGAGCTTGTCGTTCTCGACGCCGACATAATGCTTGGCGATCTCCTCCACCGGCAGCGCGCCGCCGCCGCCGCCGAAGCCGGACGAGGAGATGTTCTGCCGCTCATACATCAACAGCCGCTTGGCGATCTCCCAGCCGCCATTGAGCTTGCCGACGAGATTTTCCTTGGGGACCTTCACGTCGGTGAAGAATGTTTCGCAGAATGGAGAACTTCCCGAGATCAGCTTGATCGGGCGCGTCTCCACGCCGGGGGAGGCCATGTCGAACAGGATGAAGGAGATGCCTTCGTGCTTCACCTTCGTATCGGTGCGCACAAGGCAGAAGATCCAGTCCGCCTCGTTGGCGTAGGAGGTCCACACCTTCTGCCCGTTGATCAGATAGTGGTCGCCCTTGTCTTCGCAGCGCGTCTGCAGGCCCGCGAGGTCGGAGCCGGCGCCCGGTTCGGAATAGCCCTGGCACCAGCGGATTTCGCCGCGCACGATTTTCGGCAGGTGCTCGCGCTTCTGCTCTTCATTGCCGTATTCCAGAAGCACCGGCCCGAACATCCATAGCCCGAACGAGAACAGCGGCGCGCGCGCTTTGATGCGGCGCAGCTCCTCCTGCAGCACGGCGTTTTGCGCCGCGTTCAGGCCGCCCCCGCCATAGGCCGCAGGCCAGGTCGGCGCAGTCCAGCCGCGCGCGGCCATCGCGTCGAGCCACGCCTTCGAGTCCGGGTTCTTGAACTTGGCGTTGCGCCCGCCCCAGACCACTTCGTCTTCCGGCATCGGCGTGCGCATGGAGGGCGGGCAGTTCGCCTCGAGCCAGGCGCGGGTTTCGCTGCGGAAGGTTTCGAGATCTCCGGGGCCGTCGGCCATGATGCGCATCTCCCTTGAGCGGCCGCCGTGCTGAGGGCGGATCCTTGATCCTTCCTCTACGCGCGCGCCGCGCAGCGCTCAATGCGTCCGTTGCGTGCGCGCCTTGGCGCAGGGTCACAGGCGGCCTGTCTCGACGCCGGCGAGATTGATCAGGTGCACCAGCGCCAGGATCGCGAAAAAGCCGCTGAAAATGATGATGCCGCGCCAAGGCAATAGCCGCGGCACGCCGATCCGCACGGGCTGATTGGCGCGCCAAGAGGCGAAGGCCGACAGGGCGGCGAACCCCGTCATGGCCGCGATCGTGATCCAGGCGTCTGTGCTCATGCGCGCGCGAGAATAGGCCGCGCCGAGACGCCGTGCGCGGTTTTTCGCCAGTGGTGCGGGCGCACGATCAGCGAGCCGAGCGCGCGCACCGCGGCGATGGAGTGCAACGGCCAATAGAACGGCATCGTGAGCGCTGCGCGCGCGAGTCGCCCGTCGCGCAGCAGCGCCGCCGCCGCCAGCGCGCCATAGATCGCAGTG
>CAZMRN010000002.1:17907-49574 GCA_964568575.1 uncultured Caulobacteraceae bacterium | reverse complement strand
TAGCCCGCCACGGCGAGCGCGATGTCGGGCGGCCCCAGGAGCTTCAACGGCGTGAACACGGATACGGCGAAGATCGCCGCCAGCGGCAGATGCATGAACGCCGCCAGCACGCCGCCGAGCAGCAGCACCTGCATCGATGCGAACGCCGCGCCGCCCATCTCGCGCATCGTGCGGAACGGCGCGCGCATCAGCACAAGCCAGGTCTGCATGTGGCCCTTGATCCAGCGTGCGCGCTGCAGCGTCCAGGCGCGCAGATTGACCGGCGCCTCCTCCCAGGTCGGCGGCTCGATCATCGCGCTGGTCCAGCCGTCGCGGGCCAAACGATAGCCAAGATCGGCGTCCTCGGTGACGTTGAGTAATTTTCGGGGTTTTTGCCGCGCTTTGCCGTTTTTCCGCGCGCGCGGCGCATGCCCTTGTCGTGCTTGGCTTTTCCTCACTAGCTGAACCCTACCGAGCCCTACCAGTCCCTACGCCTCCCTCTGCAGCGAATGGGACAGGAACGGGATTTGAGGGATGCAGTGGAGCGTATCAGTTGCCAAGACCATCAAACCACAAGCTCAAATTGACGCGTCGCGCGATCGAAGACTTGCAGCCCGAAGGCCGGCGCTATCGCGTCCTCGACACCGAAATAGCAGGCCTATCTATCATGGTGATGCCGTCGGGCCGGAAGACGTGGTCGGTGCGGTACACTCCTGAGGGCGCATCCCCAACCGAGGTCGTACTCGGCGACTATCCGGGCGTACTTCCCGAGACTGCTCGCGACTACGCCGGCAAGGTTCGCTCCGGCGCGCGGCTCGAAGGCCGAGACCTTGCCAAGGAGCGCAAGGAGGCGCGCCGCACCAATGCCATCCGCCGCGAACGGACGGTCGACAAGGTGTTGGAGACTTATATGGCCGACGCCCAGCGGCGGATGCGCGATTGCACCATCGTCCGGCTGCAGTCGACGATCAGGCTCTATGTGACGCCGAAGTTCGGAAAGAAGAGCATTGGGCTCGTCACCTTGGAGGAGGTCCGCCGCTACGTCGAGGAGATCGAGGACTCGGGCCGGCCAGGGGCGGCGCGCAGCGCGTGCTCGGCCCTGAAGGGTCTCATGGCGTTTGCGCTGCAGCGCGGCCTGATCGAGCGCAACGTGCTGGCGGGCTATCCGGGCCCCAGCATCGCCAGCCGGGAGCGTGTCGCCACCCAAGACGAATTGAAGCTCGTTTGGTGGGGCCTTGTGGATATGGCCAAGAATCCGCAGGGCCGATCCACCGCTCAGGCCCTGCAGCTCGCGCTGTTGACCCTTCAGCGTCGAGGCGAGGTCGCGGGGCTCAGCAAGTCCGAGGTCGATCTCAGCGCCAAGCGTTGGACCATCCCGGGCAGCAGGACGAAGAATAAGTCCCCGCAAGTCGTCCCGCTGGCTCCGCTTGCCTTGAAGATTGTGGAGGAGGGGTTTGCGCACACTGGGACCGACCAAGCATTTGCCGGCCGGAAGATGCTGATTGCATCGACCGGCCATGCGCTCACCCGCGGCTTCATTCGTCTACGGGAAGATGTTGGCGCTGGTGATCTGACGGTCCACGACCTTAGGCGGACCGGCGCGACGATGATGGCGGAGATCGGCATCTCGGGCGATGTGATCAGCCGTATCCTCAATCACACGCCGCCCGGACCGCAGGTAACGAAGATCTATAATCGCTTCGACTACGAGCCGCAGAAGCGCGAGGCGTTGGAACGCTGGGAGGCGCACCTGATGTCGATAGTGCGCAAAAAGAAAGTTGGCGGAGCCCGAAGCGCGGACTTGGGTTGAGCATCAGGTGTTCTGCCAAACCCGATTAAGCACCTGGGCCGCCAAATGAGCTTTGTTCTCGGGCAGGAATCGACCGTAGTGCTTTGCTACAATTTCCGGAGTGTCTTGGATCGCGTAGCTCGCCTGCTCGAATGATCCTGTCTGCTTTAGAATGTGCGTGGCCAGCACGTCGCGGACGTTATGGGGACCGTGAGGAAGAAGGCCGGCGATAGCGCCGCGCTTGGTGTAGGGATTATAGATGCCGTAGCGCTGCGTGATCCAACGCCAGGCCTCGTAAAACGTGGTTTGCGAATAGGCTGCATTCTTGCTCGATCGCTTCACCGTCTTCACAAAGAAGGTCTCGGGATCGGGCGCTGCTGCGAGCAGTAAGGGGCGTGCCTCCGAGAGATAGAGGTCGATGTGTTCGTAGAGCCCGCATAGGTCAGGCAACAGCAGCCGAAACGGTTTCCCCGAGAAGAAAGGATGAACCTGCGTTCTTGAAGCTGACGGAGGGGATAAATACTTCCCAACCATTGTCGCGGTCGGACCAACGCAGCTCTCCGCATTTCAAATCTTCCAGCCGGCGCTCGCTCGACGCTTGGGCGCCTCGCGCCTTCACGAGGAGTTGGCGTAAGTTCTTTTGCCGAAGGCCTAGGTGTAGACCCAGCCGAACCATTAAGAGCGAGCGGAGAGCTTCCGCCGTGGGCCGCGGATGGACGCGCCCACACGGCATGAGGCGCAGGATCTCATCCGCAATCTTCTTGTACTCTCCGAGAGGGCTCGCCGCTTCAAGCACCGGCAGGATCGGCTCGAAGGGGTCGCGATGTACGCGCAAAACGCGCTCCAACTCTTTGATCCGTCTGTGCGCGTGTGCCCGCACCGTTGCACAGGCCTCTCCCCAGTTGTCGCGAAGTGTCTTTATCTCGGAGGCGGTGACGATACCTTCGATTGGTGCGAGCGCATCGGCCAATGAAGGCGTCTGGCGCAGCCATCCAGTTTCTGGTGCGGTTAGCCCCATCAGCAGACTGAGCATGTCGACCTCCCACGCGGTGAAGAAGCCGCGGCGGTCTGCGCGCCAGCGAATGTACCAATCCCAAATCGACGGAAGAACAAGGAGGGCGAAGCACAGCTTATCGGCCGGCACGCCGCGTCCGCGAATAGGGCCGTTGGGGCACGCCGCTAGAGCGCCGAAGAAAAGACTGAGGTGTTCAATCTTCTGCGCTGCTGTTTCCGGCCCCCATACGCCGCGCCGCTGCAGGCTTGCTGGCGCAAGTGTCGATGTCTTGAATTCAAGCAGAGAGCACATTTCGCGGGTTATCGTGGGCGGCGCCGCCAAAGGATGCGATGCAATGCCCTCATTGTCCGGGCTTCTGGCGCCGAAGCGCAGACCGTAAGGGTGTTTGATCGCTTCGGCTTGAAAGCATCGATAGTCCGTCGCGCCAGATACAACGACCCTGCGAACCCACTCCAAGATTTCCGCCCGCTCGCGAGTCGGCCTCGAAGCGAAATCGGTTGGAAGGTGCCATGCGAGGCGCCGCTGCTCAGCGGTCGTGACTGATCTCAGACCAGGAAAGCAGGTGGCGCGGCTCCTATGGGGCAGTAGCGGCCGAAAGTACCCGGCGCCTAAGGCGTAGCGTTGTTCAATTCGCTCCACATAGATGAAGCTTTGCGCAAACCGCGGAGACTTCACACCGCGTCGCCAAGCGGAAATCGTCGAGGGATCTAGAGTCTCGCCGTCGCGGATGATCGCTCGCCAGAGCGTGTCGGAGTTCTCGCCATGCCGGCGCATATGCAGATCGAGCGCCTCTGCAAATGTTTCGGGCTTACTCGTGTCGGGCCATAGCGGTTTCGCCGGACCGACTTGCATGCGCCGCCGGCGCGACAGTCTTGCCGCATGTATTGACTGCTTTCTGTTTCGGACGCGATTGTTCCGCTTTGACGTGTTCGAGTTAACAGCCATTTGTCCTCTCCTCTGGCTCCCAGAGCGAGAGCGACGGGACGAAGACAACTCACGCGCTTCGACGCGCCATCTGTTTCGAACGCGCGTCATGCTGGGCTAAGGTCGTGCGCCGGAGATTCGCATGCGCCTTTGGGTTATTGCTATTTGCTTTGCCGCTTTGCCTGCGGTCGCGTGGGCCGACCCGTGCGAAGGCCCCTTGCCGCGGCGGGCAGGCGAGACCTTCAGTGGTCAGGTCAGATACATTGGCGATGGCGACAGCCTCTGTGTCGGCAATTCTTATGACCCGACGACTTGGATTGAAGTGCGTCTCGCTGACTTCAATGCCCCTGAACTCCAGGCCCAAGGCGGGGAGTCGGCCAAGGATGCGCTTGAACGCCTGGCGATGGGACAGAACGCGCAATGCGTCGCGACACGTGGGCGCAACGGCCGTGTTGTGTCGTATGATCGTGTGATCGCGACCTGCAGGATTGGCGGGCGCAGCATTGGCGACGCCTTGCGGGCCGCTGGCGGCCGCGAGGGTGGCAACTAGGTCAGTCGCTCCGGTCGCGCTCTTCCTCTGCGCGCCGCAGGAGATGGCGCACTGCGATGCTCGCTAGAGCGCCAGCCGCCAGCGCCTCTGTGGGACCAAGCCCTTCGCGATGTGCGAGCCAGCCTATTGCTGCGCCAACGATGAGTACGGGCGACCAACGCATCAAGCTGACCGCAATCCAGTAGCCGGCGTCTATCAGCACAAGTGCGACCAGGGCAGCGCAGGCGACCACTAAAGCTTCCATGGTGAAGCTCCGGGCTGATCGCGACGCGAGTCGAAGGGCCGACTCTGCAGCTGGGCGCCATAACGGCGGCGTCGTTCGTATTGCGACAGCGCTTCACCGTTGAGACGCTTTACCTTCCAAATGTTCTTGATGTCGCGAAGCGTTTTGACCTTGTGGCAGTTTCTGCACATGAGTTGATCGGGCTTGGCGCGCCGCCATGTGTTGGGCGTGGAGTGCTCGCCGATCAGACCTTCGGTCTCTTCGCAATCATCGACGCAACAGGCGCCTTTCTGCTTCTTCAGCAGCGCTTCGTACTCGCGTGCGGTCAGATAGAGACGGCCCATGAGTAGACGCGCCTTCTTCAAGCGTTGAAGAGAAGGGCGCTGATGTCTCGACGTGTTCGGCTCGCAAACGCTGCGCGCCGAACGGTCCCCAGGTGTGAGAACAAAACAAGCACAACTTGGTTGAGCGTGCAAGAGGTCTCTGCGAGGAGGCTGACCGTTCCGATAAGCGGTGCGAGCGCGGGCCTATGGGCTACGAAGAAAAGGTGCCGGTGAAGTTTGGTCAGCTCGGGCGTTTGAGCGGGCTCTACTTCGGTTGCACCGGCTGTGCGCGCGGCAAGCTCTTCACGGCGATCGAGCTGTTGAAGCTCTATGGAACTGAGGGACGCGTCGCTGATCTGGCCAAGCGTCTATCTTGCAAGTTCTGCAAGCAGCACAGGAAGCGTCCGCCGCGCGTTTATGTGGAGGTCTCGAAGCCGTTCTATACAAGGGCGGAAGTCGCGGCGCTCTCAGCGACGGATCTGGATGCGCTTGTCTACAGCCTGGAGAAGTTGAAGCCGAAGAGACAGATTTCGTGATGTGGCGAAACCGCGCCGTGCGCGGGACGCGCTCTCGTGAACCGAGCCGCGCTGATATGGATGAGTCTGGCGCGTCTCGGCCCTTCGGGCGTCGATCGCTTTCGCAGCGCAGCCTAGTGCTTCTTCTTGCGCGCGGGATTGGGATCGCGCCCCTTCTTGACCGCGTCGGACTCCCTGATCCGCCCGTCTCTCCCGTGAATGCGAACTTCGCCGCCGCCTTGTTTTCTGACGATCTCCTTGGCGCGAGCTTCGGCCTGCTTTTGCGTGGGCGCAACGGCGCTCGCACGCGACGCGCCTGGGGCTTTAACAGCCCAACCGTCGCCACGCTTCACAACATAGCGGTCGCTCTTATTCGCCGCGCCTCCGTCAGCGGCGGCCTTCAGCGTCGCATTGATGCGCGTCTGCCAGCCCGTCCCGGTCGCTTTGAAGTGAGAGACGACGTCGCGATCGAGCCGCAACGTAACACTCTGCTTTGGATTCTGCGCACGGGGGCGGCCCGGTCCTCGCGCCGGCTTCAACTGCTTCAGCATCACATCCGAGAGTTCGGGAGAGTCTACCGCGTCCCAGTCGCTCTGACGGATGTTATTGGGCTTTCGCTTCGACATAGGCCTTCGCTTCTTTTTTCGTCGCTTTGCGCAAAGTAATGATCCTGTGGTTATCGCCGCGCGGCGTGTAAACAAGGACGTGGAGATGGGCCTTTATCGGGCCGATCGCGATCCACCGCTCCTCGCCGTAATCTTCGCTCGTGTCTTCAACCTCCAAAGCCTCGTCCCAGTCGAACTCATAGGCGGCGGCGAACGCCACCCCGTGCTTGGCTTTATTGGCGCGCGCCTTGTTTGGATCCCATTCGTACATTTACGTAACTACATTAATTGTCGGTTTCAAGGCGTTCAAGCGCGTTTGACGGGTCCGCCGGGCCTAATTCGTTCCGGGTACCGCCGGCTTGCGCCGCGCAGCGATCCAAGCGTCGAGATCGGCAGGGTCGTACCGGACCGCCCGATCAGTCGATTTGACGTATCGCGGGCCTTTGCCGGCGCAGCGCCACTTGTCCAAGGTCGACTTGGATAGGCCAAGACGCGCGGCGGCTTGGCGGACGTTGAGCAGGAGAGGCGGTGGGGTGACTATGCGCTCACGGCGAGGTCGTGGCGCGGTCTGTGGGCGCGGTGACGTCTGTCTGGAAGGTTGCGATAATTGAGCGCCCTCTCCGAAGAGGTCGGGTTGCGGCAAGCGCTCATCTTTCGCGCGTTGCTTTTTCACGGCGGGTAGGGGCGCAGCTGAATGTCTTGGCTGACGAGCACCCGTACCCGCGCACCTGCAGGTATACGCAAAGTCGGGCGCACATTCAGTTCGCGATCTACGATGCGCGATCCTGTTTGGGCGGCTTGCTGGGCGGCGGCGTCGCCGATGCTCTGTGAGAGTCGGGCCTCGTCGTCTTCGTCCTCACTTTCATTGGCGGCGACGCCAAGCACGGCGGAGATGAGCGAGGCCACAACGATGCGCCCAATGTGGGCATCAACATCGCCGGTCAGACCGGCGCTGCCGGCAGCGTCGGCGCCGGGCATGGCGCGGAGCGGGATCGACCACCCATTCGGCATGATGAGCCTGTTCCAAACGACCAGCAGACGCCGCTCGCCATATGCAGTGTCGGAATCGTAAGAGCCGATCAGCCGCGCCCCTTGCGGGATGAGCAATGTCTCGCCGGTGACGCTGTCGAAGACGTTCTCGCTCACTTGCGCGATGACACGACCGGGCTGGTCGGAATTGAGCGCGGTGATGAGCGCCGCAGATATCGTAGCGCCTGCCTGGACCGTGTACGGCGAACGGGGCGGCACATAGGTTGCGTCAAGCACGCCGTCGTCACGTCCGCGCTGACCATTGAGGAACGCAGCACGCCGGCCGGTCTCGGTGAAACTCTGCCCATCCGCCGGGCCTGCGTCGTCGCGCCGATCTGAGAATAGGATAGACGAAATGCGCGCCGCCGCGGCTTCCGTTTCAAGCGGCGAGGGAGGGGCTGGCTCGTATGTAGCGGGGCCAGGATCGCCCGGAGCCCCCAGCGTTGCGTCAGTAGGGGCATGATCGCCCCAGAAATAATCGCGGCCTTCCTCGGGCGGCTGCAAATTCGCGAGATCGTAGTTCGCCGGCGCTTCGCGAATGTTCTCGGGCGGATTGGCGATTTGGACGCTCTGTGAGGCGTCTTCGTCATTTGCGGGCGTGCGGTCGCGTTCGGCCAATCCGTTGATGAGGGCAAAGGCGATGAGGGCGCCGAGGCCGAGCGCGCCCGCCATCAAGGTCTTGCGCGAGAGCCGTCGCGGCTTTGGCGGGGCGGCGCGAATAGCGGTGATCGGAGCGGGTGAGGGGCGTGCTTCTTCATTCGCGTTGGATTGGGTGGCGGTCATGGCCGTCTCCCGCGGCGTGGGCGCGGCGTATCCGCATCATCGCGGCTGATGCGCACAATCACCGGACGTTCGGCGCCTAAGCGAAGTTCGGCGATGTCGAAGAGCCGGTCGATCACGTAGCGGCCGCCGGAGACCCGATAATTGACGAGACCGGCCTCGCCATTTTCGATGACGAAGAGTGGTGGCGCCTCGCTGGTGGCCATCGCTGGCGGAAACTCGATATATGTCTTCTGTCCATCGTCAAAGACGCGCACGGGCCGCCAGCGCGGATTGAAACCGCGCACGGTGCGGACGCGGTAGCCGAAGTTCAGCGTCTCTAATGCGGCAGGTGCGCCTGCGAGGTCGTTGTCGGCGGCGGCGGGATAGCGCCATGCCGTCTGCGCGGAATAGGTTTGCCCACTTGTCGCGATCGCTTCGAGGGCGTAGCTGCGCCGATCAGTTATAAGCACGATGTTGGTGCGGATATTGGCGCGCGTCGGCTTGATGAGCAGCATGGCGCGTGGGTTGACGATGTCACCGCCAACCGCCTGCTCAACCATCCAACGTGTTGTATCTCCCGCTGCCACAGTGACGATTGTCTCGCCCGGCTCGAGCAGCACAGTCGAGATGAAGCCAGGCGCGCCGTAGACTTCGTAAATGGCGCCCGGTGCGTAGTCGTAGATCTGCGTGGCGTCGGTGAAGTTGGCCGGGTCAGGGCGCCGGCGTGCTTCGGAATTGGCTTCCGCAAGCGCGGCAATCGGGGCTGAGGCCCGCGAACTCTGTGCGTGAGCATGCGGCACAAATGCAAGGCAGGAGACGAGGCACATGAGAGCGGCGCGTTTCATGGCTGTGCTCGCGAGTAGGATGAGGCCGGGGTTTCAGGCGACATTGAAAATTCGGTGATGAAAAGCCCAAGCGGATTGTGCATCAGTGCATCCGCGTTGCGGGGCCGATCGAAGCGCACGGTGAAGAGCCCGGTGAAACTCTGCGCCGAGCGCGCGTCGGCGCCGTGCGTGGCCTCGATCCAACTCACCTGCCACGTCGCCTGCGAGCGTTGCACGACTGACGTGATGACCGCAGTGCGCGCGCTCGTGCCCAAGCGCTCGAATGGATCGTCTTCCCGCGCGATCTCGTTGAGCTGCTGTGAGGCTTGCGGCGTCAGGAAGCGGTAAGCCGCGAACCAGTTCTGGCGCAGCACCACGCCATCGGTTGGAATCTCGCGCACCAGGCGGACGAAATGGCCGAGGAAGTAGCTGACTTGTGCGTCGGTCGGCGTGTACCGCCCCGATAGCGGTTCAACCGAGAGCACGCGGCCTTGCGGGCTCACTTCGACGACGTGAACGAAGGTGCGCTTCTGCAACGCCACAAAGGTAAGACCCGCCGCGAGCACGATGGCGAGCACGCCAAGGCCGAACGCTAGCCAGCGCCAGGTGATTGCTGCCTGCACCGCCGAGCCCATGCGCATGTCCCAGGCTTGTTGCGCACGCGCAAACGGCGTGTCTGGCGCATCGGCCGCGTAAGCGCGGGGAGGACGCCGGAAGGGAAAGTTCATGACGCTGCCTTCTCCATTTCAGGATTTTTGTCGCGGACGCATCGCCGCATAATTCGGTCGTGGGCGTGCGCCGCCACTTGAGCTGCGCCCACGCGCAGGTCGGGCGCGAGAACCGCCGCGGCCAGAGGTGAGCAGCTTCGTCGTGACCGCGGCGCCAACGGCCATGCCAGCGCCAGCCATTGCGCCTTGAATGGGTTGGGCAGCGGAGAGGCTGGGACTGCCTTGCATCACTTCGCTAGCGAGCGCCGGCGCAAGGAACGAAAGCGCAAGGATGGTGAGGCCAAACAGCAGCACATCGAGCGCGCCGCCATTGGCGAGCGTCATTGTCTGCGGCAATTCGGCGACGAAGCTCAGCGCCACGCTGGCGACAAAGGCCAAGAGGAAGAGTCGGATCGCCGAACTTGCGACCCAGCCCAGCGGTCGCTCGGCCGCCCATGCGGTGCCCGAGAAAACACCCCAGGGCAAAGCGACGAACGCCGCGAGCGAGCCAAGCTTGAACGCGATGAGTTGGACGAAGATTTGTAGCGCCAGCACGAAGAAGGCGATGAGAATGGTGACGCCCGCGAGCAGTATGGTGGCGAGCGTCAGGAAGTCAGTGAAGATGTTCATGCCGTCGCCCATTTCCATGACGCGGCCAAAAAGCTCTTTGCCCTGAACAGCGACGCGGGCGGGATCGTGGAGTTGTGCGAGGCTCATGCCTGAGCCGCCAGCCTTCAAGCCGAGTGCTGCGCCTGATTGGTTGATGGCGCCGGCGACCGCGTTCCAATTGTTCACGAGAAACGCGAAGAGTCCGACGAACAGCACCTTACGAAAGAAGGGCGCGATCGGCGCTTCGGCTTTGAGCGCCCACATGGCGCCGGCGAGCGTCACCGAAATGACGATGAGCGCATTCAGGACGAACGCGACATCGCCTTGGATCAATCCAAACCCCCGGTCAGCGAGACCCAGGAAGCGATCGAGAAAGGAATTGACGCTGCCGGTATTCATGTGGGTCAGAAGCGGGGTTGCACAGCTGGCGCATCGCCAGAAACTTCCGTTGGAAAGGCCCGGCGGCGAATGTCGCGCGAGCGCTCTTCGCGCGAGATGCGTTCGAGCCGCTCGGAGGCGATTGCGCGCGCTTGCGCCGCCTGCAGCGCTTGCAATTGCGCAATTTGCGCGGAAAGGACGCCAATGGCTTGGGCCGTGGCTTGCTCAGCCGAGGTTTGACCTTCGGCATTGGCGCTAGCCTGCAGTGCACGCGCGAGTGCGGCATCGGTATCGCGGAGCCCATCGCTGCTCGCGGCGGCGCTCATGGTCATGAGTGTTTCCATGCTATCGCGGCTTTCTTCGAGCCAGCGGTCCGATTGGCCGAGCAGTCTCTCGAGATCGAAGTTTGCTGTGTCATCCGGATAGAGTTCGCGCATGTCACTGGCGATAGACTGGGCGTTCTGCCGCAACCCCTCGGCCTCGGTGAGCAGTGAGCGCGCCTCCTGGATCGACGCGGATAATTCAGGCGACAATTGCAGGTCCAGGCTTTGCAGCATCTGCGCCTGCTGGCGGATCTGTTCGATCTGGTTGTTGATCTGCGAGATCATGTGCGTCACCTGCGTGATGCTTTGCGCGAGATTGGCCGGATCGATCACGACCCATTGGGCGCGTGCGGGCGCTCCGCCAAGCGCGAGCGCCAGCGCGCAAGCGGCAACAAAAAGACGTGGTTTGCGCTTCATGTGAGAGCTCCTTCCGTTTGGAGGTGCGGGTTGGGCGAAGTCGCGGCCGCGAAGCGCTGAAGAGCAAGCGCCGCGTCGGGAAGATTCTTGTGTTCGAGCCAAGCCGCGGCGAAGCCGGAGGTGCTGGCCGCAGAGAGAACGGCATCGATGTCGCGCTGATCTTGAGGGGTGGAGGCGCCGAGGAAGGCGAGCGCCGCTGGCCCGAGCGCCAAATCCATGAGCCGGGCGCCGCTACGGGTCTGGACGTAATAGTCGCGCTTGGGGGCTGCTTCGCCAATTAAAGCGATTTGGCGCGCGTTGAGACCGAGGCCTTCGTAGAAGGCGCGTGTGCGCGGCTCGCGCGCGCGGTCATTGGCGAGGAAGATGCGGGTCGGGCAGGCTTCAAGAATGGTGGCAGCGATGGTGCTCACTTCGACATCGGCCAGTTCTTGGGTGGCGAAGACAACGGCGACGTTCTTTTTGCGCAACGTCTTCAGCCAGGCCTGGATCTGATTGGCGAATGCGCCATCGCGCAGATAGGCCCACGCTTCATCGAGAATAAGCAGGGCGGGGCGCCCGTCGAAGCGGGCTTCGAGCGCATGCACGAGGCATGGCAGCACCGCCGCTAGGGCATCGGCGCTGGCCATCAGTTCGCCCATCTCGAAGGCCTGCACGTCGTGCTCAGCCAGGTGGCTCACGTCGGCGTCGATCAGGCGACCCCAGGGTCCGGCGTGCGTAAAGGGCTGGAGCGCGGTGCGGATGACGCTGTCTTGGATGAGTGCGGAAAGTACCGATAGCGTTCGCTCGTTTGCCGGCCGCTCTCCGAGCACCGAGAGTGCAGCCCAGATCTCTTCGCGCCGAGCTGGATCGATGGAAATATTGGAGCGCTGTAAAAGCGCGATAAGCCAGTCGCGCGCCCATGCGCGTTCGGCTTCATCATCGATGTGCGCCAGCGGCTGGAGCGCGATCGATGCTTGCTCCTCGTCTTTCATCAGGTCGACAAAGAGGCCGCCCAGCCCCAGCGTGAGCGCGCGGCTTGAGCGCCCAGCATCGAGCATGAAGACTTGCGCGCCGGCATAGCGGCGCCATTGCGCGGCGATGAGACCCAGGAGAACCGATTTTCCGGCGCCGGTGGGTCCGACGATCAGCGTGTGGCCAACATCGCCATGATGAAGGTTGAGCCGGAAGGGTGTTGCTCCATCTGTCGCCGCCACCAGGAGCGGCGGACCGTTCAGGTGCTTGTTGAGGGGTTCTCCAGCCCACACTGCCGAGAGCGGCAAGAGGTGGGCGAGCGACGGCGTCAACAGAATCGGCCGCCGAAGATCGGCGTAGGGCTGGCCAGGCAAGGAACCCAGCCAAGCTTCCACTGCGTTGATTGTTTCGAGTGCCGTGACAAAACCCATGCCGTCGGCGATCTGGCGAATTTGGCGTATGCGCTCAAACGCGATTGCTTCATTTGGATCGGCGACCGTGATGGTCAGCGTGACATAAGCGGCGCCTGCGGCCTCACCGTTCACTGCTTGCAAGGCGAGATCGGCGTCTTCGGCCTGCGCTGTTGCGTCGTTGTCGAGGAGTGTTGCTTCTTCGCGATAAAGCGCTTCGCGCAGCAGCGTCAAAATGCCCTTGCGCTTGGAGAACCAGCGCTTACGGATCTTCTCGATTTCGGCGCGCGCTTCTTCGCGGTCGAGCGGCATCACCCGCGTCACCCAGCGATAGGGAACGCCCAGCCGGTTGAGTGCATCGAGAAGACCCGGCTCTGTCTCGCTCACATAGGTGCGGACCGAGAGCACTTTGAGATGAAGGTCGCCGAGCTTGGGCGCGACGCCGCCAACAAGAGCAGAATCGGAGATGAGCTCGTCGATGTGAAACGGCGTCGGCGGGACTGCGATCGAATGCGCGTGGTCTGAAACGCACGAATGCAGATAAGTGAGCGTCTCGGCGCCGTCCAGGAAGCGCACATCGTTCATAACAAGGTCAAGAAGGGCCTTGAATGACTGCGTCTCCTCAACAAAGCTGGAGAGGCAGGCTTTGTAGTCGACGCCGATTGAAGCGGATTGAGCGCCGTTCTCGAACAGCGCGGCTTCAAACTTTCCCGACGTTTCGCTCGGCGGAAGCCATGACAAGGTGAGAAAATAGGCGCTCTCGAACCGGCCGCCAGCCGCGGCGAAATCTTGTGCGCGTTCCTGGTCGATAAGCCAGGAGAGCGGATCGGGCCAATCGCTGATGGGATAGTCGTGCGTCGGCGTCCGGCGCGCTTCTACATGCAGGCACCAGCCCGACCCGAAGCGCTTCAACGCATTGTCGAGTCTGGCGCTCGCGCCCACCAATTCAGACAGCGTCGAAGAATCGAGATCGGGTCCACGGAACGTGAGCGTGCGTTGAAACGCGCCGTCCTTGTTGATGACGACGCCGTCGGTAACGAGTCCAGCCCAAGGCAACCAGTCCGCGAGGCGGGCTTCATTCTGGCGGTACGGGCGCAGATCCATCATCGCCGCTTCACGCGCTGAAATAGGAAGGCTTGGCCATGGCGCGCGGCCAGGTGTCCAAGAACCAGGGATCGCGCGCGGAAGCGTAGGCGCCGGCGCCTTGGATGATCGCCCAGAGCGGAACGCCGATGAGCGGCTGTTGCAAGCCAAAGGCGATCGCGGCGGCGACCGTTGCGTTCAAGATCGCGAACGTGCGTGGGACGCCGGCGAGGAGGAGTGGACGGGTCAGCGAGGTGCGCAGCGGAATGCGATAGCCTTCGGGCTCTTCGAGCATCAGAGCACCGCCCCACCGGCGAAGCCGAAGAAATCGAGGAAGAATGAGACGGCCGCGAACATGATGGCGATGCCGAGGCCCACGAATGCGAGTTTTCGGATGCCGCCGCCACCTTCGCCGAAAATGATGCCGACGCCCGAGATGATGATGGCGATGACGGCTGCGGCGCGTGCGACGGGGCCAGTGATAGAGTCGACCACCTGTTGCAGCGGCGCTTCCCACGGCATGCCTGAACCGGAGGCAAAGGCGGGCTCAGCCATGGATAAGATCAGGACAATGACTGTGCCCGTCGCAACGAACTTCAAGCGCGAAACTCTCATCGCTGATCTCCCTTGCAGTTGACGATTTCCTCGATGCAGCGGCCTTGCGCCGTGCGGGCGATGAAGACGATGGTATCGACGGCGGACGCGATGAGCCGCTCGGGGCGCGCCGCACCGGTCTCAAAGCAAAGATCTTCAAGCCGCAGCAGGGCGTCGGCGGCGGAATTGGCGTGGATCGTGAGGAGCCCGCCGGGATGGCCGGTGTTCCACGCTTTCAGAACTTCGAGTGCTGCGCCGTCGCGCACTTCGCCCACGACAATCCGATCGGGCCTCAAGCGCAACGTCATCTGCACGAGGTCGCGCATCGAGACTTGCGGGTGCGTGCGCTTGGTGAGGAGCTGCACGACATCGGCGCCGGCGCATTGCAGTTCGGCGGTGTCTTCTAGGATGAGCAGGCGCGAAGCAGAGAAGTCGGATTCAGCGAGCAACGCATTGAGTAGTGTCGTCTTGCCTGACCCCGTGCCGCCGGCGACCACGATGTTGCGCCGGGCAATGATGGCCTGGCGGAGTTTTCCAGCCTGCGCAGATGAGGCAATGCCCGATCGCACATAGTCGTCGAGCGTATAGATCAGCTTGGGGCGCTTCCTGATCGCCAACACCGGCGCGCTGACGATGGGCGCAATGAGCGCTTGCACCCGCGCGCCGGAGCCGGGGAGGGTCGCGGCGAGAAAGGGATGGTCTTCGGTGACGGTCTCGAATGCTTCGGCCGCGAGCAAGCGGATTGCAGTCTCCCGCTCCGCGACAGTCAGGCGCGTGTCGGTCGTCTCGATGCCGCGGCCGACGCGGTCGACGCGCAACTGACCATCGCAATTGATCAGCACTTCGACCACGGCGTCATCGGCCAACGCCGCCTGCAACGCTGAACCCAGCGCTCCCGTCAGTGATGCAAGACGCCGCTCGGCGACGATGCGTTCTTGGGAAGGGGAGGTAGCGTTCATTCCGCGGCCCCATTCATGGCCACGTCGGCCTCCGCGCGGCGGCCATGGGCTGCGTATGGAAAGAGCGTCTGACCGGGCGCCATGCTCTCGGCGAGAAGTTCAAGAAACGACTGAAAGCGCCGCTCAGCGACGGCATTGGTTGCTTCGATCGTTTCCTCCCGCGGCGGCGGCGTGTGCTCAAGCCAGACACGAATGAAAAGGAGTAGGGTCTCTTTGACGATGGCGATCTCGCGCTCGCGCACCACTTCGCGCTTTTCGAGGCGGTCCAACCGCATCTTCACAGTGTCGGCGACCGCTTCATCCTTTTCATCGAGGAAGACACGCCGCAACGCATCGGCCGCCGCACGCGTCGTCGGCAGACCGCGAAGACGAGCTTCCAAGTCGAGCGCACGCGCGAGGTCTTGCTCGAGATAGATGGTGATTTTCTTCTTGGGCCTGGCGCTCATGAGCCGGCCTCGTTGGCGGACTCATCGGAGGCCGGACGCAGAGCAAAGCGGGAGGGCGCCGGCGCGGTAGCTGGCGCTGTGGTGGAAGGATCGGCTTCGTCGCTTCCCTCCGACTGGTTCGTCTCAAGCGCCGAAAGGAGATCGCCCTGTTGTTGGTCTGGCGCGGTGCGCGAGCGCAGCGGTGTTTTCTGGGTAAGGGCGCGAACAACTGCACCATCGCGTCCGGGCGGCGCGTCAGGCGCGCGGCGTTGCGCGAAGCCGAGGGATGAGATTCCGGTCCAGGGCGAGGGCAGCGCGCGCCGGCGCGACTCCTCGGGGGCAGATAGCAGCCGCGCACGGAAGATCGGCTCCTCGTCGTAGCGCAACTTCTCGGCGCGCAGCGGCTTTGCGCCGGTGACGAAGATGAGTTCTTCGCGTTCGCTGAGCCGGCGCACCTCGGATGGCAACAGCAGCGGGCGACGTTCCTCGCGATAGGTGATAGCGCGATGGTCGAGGCCAAACAATTGGCGCTTGCCGGACCAAGTCTCTTGCGGTCGCATCTCGAAGATATCGCCAGCTAGCTTGGAGATCGTCTCGGCGGTTTCGACATCGGTCGCCGCAAAGCTGGTCACGATCTGGCAATTGTCCAAAATCGTGTGATAGCGCCCATAAGCTTGCGTGACCTGATGCAGTGATTGGGTGACGAGATAGGCCCTCAGTCCATAGCCTGCCATCGCGCCCATCGATTGTTCGAACACGTCGAGCTTGCCAAGTTGGGGAAACTCGTCGAGCAGAAGCAGGAGGTTGCGCTTCTTGTCGCGGCCATCGGCGGCGCGCTCCTGATGCTCCATCAGCACGCGAAGGACAGCGCCGAAGACGAGACGGATGAGCGGTTTGACGCGCTTGGCGTCATTTGGCGGCCAACACAGATAGAGCGTCACCGGCTCTTCGGCGCACATGAGGTCTGAAATGCGGAATGTCGACGTCGCCGTGTTTTGGCGCACAAGCGGATCTGCGAAGAGCCCAAGGTAGCTCTCGGCCGTTGCCTTGATCCCAGCCCGAAGTTTTTCATGGTATGCCGCGTAGGAGTGCGCGGCGCGTTTTACTTCAGGGTGCGTTTCAGGCTCGCCGCTGGTCTCGTTTTTGCGATGAAGCGTCGCCTCCATCAGCTTCACCGTGTCGTCGAAACGGGCGAGCAATTCGAATACGCGCGCAAGCGTCTTGCTGGGCAGAGGTTCGGCATAAACGACGTGGATGATAAGGCCGGCGAGGATTTGCTTGGCGGCGCGGTCCCAAAACTCCTGGAAGCGCCCGTCGCCGTAGGGGTCAGCAATGAGTTCAACGAGGTTTTGAACGTCGCGCACTTCTTGCGCGCCAGGTCGGATCGTATCCAGAAGATTGAGCCGGTCTGAGACCGCATCGGTTGGCGCAAAGCGGATGACGGGGCCGAGCTTGGCGCGCCAACCAGCGGTGCCGGGAAAATCAACACGCGCATCACCGGAGTGCAGCTCGCCTTTCAAGTCCAAGACGAGAATCGAATGCGGCGAGGCGAGCAAGGTCGGGATGACGCTGCCGCGCGTCTTGCCAGAACGCGTGCCGCCCGTGAGTAAGAGATGATGTGGGCCATCGTAGGCGAGAATCTCGCCATCGATCTTGCCGATGATGATGCCGCCTTCCGCGAAGAGACCGGCCTCGCGCGCATCCTTCTTACCGCCCCAGCTCTTGGCGCCGAACGGCCGCTGGCTGGGATGAGGAGACTTCAGCGCCAACAGCAGCGACATGGCGCTGGCCATGAAGCCAATGAAGACAATCAGTTTCGGCGCCGCGAATGCGCGCGGATAGTGCGCGCTCCAGCGCTCCGACCATGTCAGTATCGAGAAGGGCGCATAGATCGGCGTCGAACCGATAGAAAACGCCGGCCTGCCCAGCGCAGCCTGGTAATTGAAGGTTCCCGCGCACCATTGGGTGGCCGCAGAGCATGCGAGCACGCCGATCGAAAGAGCGGCGAGGCCGCCCCAAACCGATCGCATATGAAACGTCCGCTCCCACATGACCCGAAGCGTCTCGCTCATTTCCTAGCGACGCCACATGTTGCAACTCGCCGAAGCGCGCCGCGCTGCCGGCGCCGTCTCGCCTGCGAGTTTCCTCACGCGCGTTGGTGTTAAGCGCTCAATTAAGGCAGCGAATGACAGGTGATGCGGCCTGCGAAAGCCGATATACTTCGGGTTGCATGCGCGAAAGCCTCATCAGCGCCGAGATGATCGCCTTCGCCGCCGCGTGCGATGCGGCGGCGACATTGGACGAGCTGGAACGCATTTGGCGTGAGCGCTTGGTTGAGGTGGGATTCACCTTCGTCGCTCTCGGCGTGCATGCGGACCCGCTGCGGCCCGATCGTGCGGCTTATGTCTTCCAGAACTACCCGGAGGAGTGGATCGCCCACTTTTCGGCGCAGCGTTACCATCTCGTCGATCCGGTCTATCGAGCGGCTGAAGCAGGGACCGGGGAGTTCGTTTGGACAGACCCCGAATTCCTTCAGCCGCTGTCTTGGCGTCAGCGCCGCATTCTCAATGAGGCGCGCGAATTCGGCCTCCGGCATGGGCGAACCCACGGGCTGGCGTCTATTCTTCCGCGCCGCGCCTCCGCTTCCTTGGTTACGAGCGAGCCGGATATGCCGGAAGACGCCTATGCCGCCGGCAAATTAGTCAATGTGGTTGTACATCACCGCGCGGCGCAAATGTGCGTTGCGTCGGCGCCCCGTTTCGCGGAGTTGCACCGGCGTGAGCGGCAATGCCTTGAGCTTTGCGCCAGCGGTCTCGTCGACGCCGAGATCGCGCGTGGGTTGGGGCTCAGCGTCGCCACTGTGCGGCGCCATATCGAGCGTGCGCGCGTACGCTTGGGCGCCAGCACACGTATTCAGGCGGTGGCGCGTGCAATCGCTTCGGGGCAAATCAAGCCCATCTCCTGAAGCCGAGCGATTGCGATCGAGAAAATTTCTCGAGAAATCGTGGTGAAGATTTCTCAATGACATTCACGTTGAGCCCATCACGGAGATTTTGTCACGTAAACGTCACGCTCTCGCTTGTCATCGAGCTTGCTTCGCCATCTAAAGTTCTCGAGGCGAGGAGGATCTCATGCAAGCCCGCATCAATTGGGCGTTCGCGGAAATCTGCGACCGCGCGACAAGCGTTGATGAACTTCATGCCGCGTTCATGCGCGAGATCCGCGAACTCGGCTTCACACATGCCGCATGCGCCTCGCACGTCGATCCGCTGCGCCCGCCCGCGGAAGCGGTGATGATGGTGGATTACCCCCTCCCATGGCTGCAGCGCTTCAGTGACCAAAACTATGCGAAGCGCGATCCGGTTTATTGGAGGGCGCGACGTCAAACACTGCCGTTTCAGTGGAGCGACCGCGTGTTTCGTGCAGGCCTTGCGGCCGATCAACTTCGGATCTTGAACGAAGCTGCCGAAGCTGGTCTCACCGATGGCATCACGATTCCCATCCATGCGCCCGACGCATTGCCCGCCTCCTGCTCGCTGGTCATTGGACCCGATGGGGTTGATCCGCTGAATGCGCAGAAAGCGACTTGGTTCGGTGTTTATGCGCATGAATGCGCACGGCGCCTGCGCCTCGCAGCGATGCCGCCCAAGCCCGTTCTGAGCCCGCGCGAGCGTGAATGTGTGCAGCTATTGGGCCAAGGCAAGGACGATGGCGACATGGCCATCATTCTTGGCCTCAGCGAGCACACGATCCACAATATTGTTCGCCGCGCGATGCACAAATACGGCGTCGCCAGCCGCGTCCAAGCGTTCGTGCGCGCACTCAAAGACGGGCAGATCAGGCTCGAAGATGTGTGCTGAGATCACCTGAAACGGCTCTGTCAATAGGCACGTCCGTGCCTATTTTCGTCCCGTGCGGAATACGCATGCTCTGGTCGTCCTCTGACGACCGGAGCCCCCATGATCCACATCGTAACCGCTGAGAACCGGCACCATTATCATCACGCACTGATGGAAATGCACCGCCAACGCAAAGAGGTATTCATCGATCAGTTGAAATGGCGCTTGGAGGAGAGCGCCGGCATCGAGATCGACGCTTATGACTGTCCGGAGGCGATCTATCTCATCGAAGCGGCGGCGCCGCGCGCGCCGGTCACGGGCTCAGCGCGCCTCCTGCGGACCGATCGCCCGCATCTTCTTGCGGATCATTTCCGTTTCTTGTGCGAGAGCGAGCCGCCCGAGGGGCCGGACGTTTGGGAGGCGACGCGGTTTTGTCCAGCGCCAGATACGCCGTACGACCCACCGCGCCATGATCTGCTCGCGCGCATCATCGCCGGCATCATGGAAACGGCGCTCATTTTCGGCATCGAGCGCGTCACGTTTGTCGCGAGCGCAGCACTAACGCCGCTCGCGGCCAAAGCCGGTTGGGATGCGCAGCCATTAGGACCGGCGCGCCGGGTCGGCCGCGATCGCCTTACTGCTTTTGTCGCCGGAATCGACCACCAGGGCTTGAAGCGCGTGCGCCAAACCAACGGCATCAAGGCTCCAGTCACCCGCTTTCTCGGCGGCGATCTCTCTCAAGCGGCGTGAAGGAGAAACACCATGATGAAAGCTTCCAACATCGTGCAGTTTCCGCCTGCGGACCAAGATCACCTATCGGTCCTGGAGCGCGACGGATATGTCGTGCTTGAAAATCTGCTCGACGAGCGCCGCTGCCGCAAGCTCGCGGAGGAGCTTGAACCTTGGCTCGAAGCGACGCCCAGGTGCGAAGGGGATTTCTATGGTTGGAAGACGACGCGCGTCGGCGGGCTTCTCTCGAAGGCGCCCAGCGTCGCCGATCTTGTCATGAACCCGTACATTTTAGCGATCGCCGAGGCGCTGCTGCGGCCCAATTGCGATTGCATCCAGCTCAACCTCACGCAGGCCGTGCGTGTGCATGGCCAGGAGCGCCCGCAAGCGCCGCATCGCGACGAAGAGATGTGGCCATGGCCAACGGGCGGCAAGCATTGGCTGCTGAACGTGATGTGGGCGGTGAGCGACTTCACGGAAGAGAACGGCGCCACGCGACTCTGGAAAGGGAGTCATCGCGCAGCGCTCGATCGCGGCCTCGATCCCGCTGACAGCGTGGCGGGCGCCATGAAGGCGGGCTCGGCGCTTCTATTCCTTGGTTCACTCACGCATGGTGCAGGCCAGAATCGTACGGCGCTGCCGCGCACCGGCATCATTGTCAGCTATTGCCTGGGCTGGCTTAAAACCTATGAGAATCAGTTTCTGGCCTACCCGCGCGAAGTGGCGGCGTCCTTTCCCGAGGATCTGCAGCGCCTCATCGGCTATCGAATCCATCGGCCCAATCTCGGCGGCTGGGAAGGACAAGATCCCATCGCGTATCTTCGCGATCTGCGCGGGCCAATGCCGCACGTCGATGCGTTGACGCCGGAAATAGAGGTGCAGCTGAAGGAGCATTACGGCGAGGCCCAGAAGCGGGGCGAGGATGGCGCTTGATCCGCGTCCCGGCGAGCGTGTCTATCAAGAGATCAAGCAGGCTATTTTGTCGGGCGAGCTTATCATTCTGCAACGCCTCGATATCGACAAGCTCGCTTCCCAGTTTGGCGTGAGCGCCACCCCGGTTCGATATGCTTTGGCCATTCTGGCCGCAGAGCGTCTCGTGAGACTCAATAAGTCCCGGATTTATCAAGTGGCGTTTTGGTCGGAGCGGGAGCTGCGCGAACTCTATCAATGGCGCCAACAGCTGACGAAATGGGCTCTGCAATCGTATACGCCGGCGGCCGCACCGATCGTAGTGAACGGCGAAGATTATGCGGGCGCCTACCTAACATTGATGGGACATATCGATCGCAATGCCAACACCGAGGCGCGCCGCGCCGGTCGTTCTGCAGATGAGAGGCTCCAGCATGCGCTTCGCGCTGAAGTGGAAGCGCTTCCGGGAGCGCCTCACGACCTAGAAAGGATCGCAGCCGGACTCGATCGTGGCGTCCCGTCTCCGGGCTCGGCGTTGCGACGATTCTTCGAACGTCGCATCACTCATTGCGCGCTGATACGAAGCACCGCGCATGCCAAGGCGATGCCGGATAATGGCGGCTAATGGACCCTCAAAAACTTCCAACGAAATCTTTAGACGGATAGTTCGCCAAATCTTGGCACGCGACGGCAAGCTGTCATGCGCCGCAAGGGTTATGCGGTGAATGGAGAGTGCAATGCGCGAAGACATCGAACGCCATGACGACATCGTGGATCTCGGCGCCGCGACCGAAGTGACGCAAGGGATCTACGATCCCGTGAAGAAGGAAAACCTCGTCACGCCGCAAGCGCGCGACTTCTGATCGGCCCTCTGCGGCGCGGGCGCCGTCGTTTGCGCCGCAGATCAGCTTTCCATGGAGCTTTTGCGATGGAAACCCACGAAGACCTGAATCACGATGAGATCGTGGCCGACCTCGGGCCAGCGAGCGAGGTGACGCTCGGGGTTTGGGACCCAATCTTCAAAGAGAACTTCGTGTCACCGCATATGCGCGATATGTGACCTCATGAGGAATGCCGGGCGCGGATCGCGCGCCCGGCGACGCTGCCCATGACAACCTACCAATTGAGCCCGCACGTTCGTGCATGTACGGACGGCGGCTATATCGTCTTTCTCGACTTGCGCCTCGACCGCTACTGGAGCGTTCCCTTATGGGGAGCTCCCGCCATCGCCGGACTGGTAGAGACGGAATGTGCGCATGGGAGCGGCGCGCGGCTCGTTGAGCTGGGCCTGATTGAACAGGCAGCGGCGTGTCCCGCGCCTCACGAGTCACGTAGAGCCGCGCCGGAGCAGAAGCTTCTCCCGACGGAGCATTCTCGTGCATCGCTTTTTGACTACGGCCTATGCGCGTCCGCATGCTGGTGGACCGCAGGCACGCTCGCACGCCGCAGATTGGATCTGACACTTGCGCGTTTGGCCGAGCTGAAGTCGCGCGCCGTGATGCCCGGGGCGGATGCGCAACATTTGATTGGCGTGTTTGAGGCATTCCGACCCTGGTTTCCGCGCCGGCGCGTGTGTCTCTTCGACGCTTTGGCGCTGTTTCGCCTCATGGTGATGCGTGGACTGAGGCCGGACATCGTGTTTGGCGTGCGCACGGCTCCGTTCGCCGCCCATTGCTGGGTTGAATGGCAAGGCAGGCTCGCCGGCGACAGTTCTGATCATTGCCCGTCGTTCACGCCAATAGCCTGGGTGTGAGCCATGGCGTTCGTTGGTTTCCGTTGGACGCCAGGAGAGCGGGAGCAGACACGCGCGGCGCGCGCGCTTGCCGAGCGCCTAAGCGAGGGCGCAACGTCTCTCCTCGACTGGCGCGGACTTCTGCTGCTCCATCGTGGAGCAGGGCCGATCGAGGTTCTGCCCCATGACATGGGCTTCGTCTTCGGCGAACGTTTCGGGCGCGAGCCTGATCCTTCGCCGCCATGTGAGGTGTGCATCGATCCAACGCCAACGTGGATCGCCGACCGATGGGGTGCGTATGTCGCCGTCCTGATCGATCGCGGCTTTGACATCGTTCGCGTGCTTCGCGATCCAAGCGGCGCGCGTTCTTGCTTCCTCTCCGAAATCAGTGGCGTGCGCATCTTCTTCTCCGACGCTGAAGACTTCCTTCGGCTCGCGCCCGAAACCCGCGCCGACCTTGGGTTCATTCGTGCATTCTTGCGATACCCCCCGCATGTTGGGCGGCGAACCGGCCTCGAAGGCGTGGAAGAACTGGCGCCTGGAGAGTGCGCGGTCTATCCGCGGCAAGGTTGGACGATTGAAGCGGGTTGGACACCGCGCAGTTTCGTGCGCACCACAAAGCCGCTGGACTGGAGCGAAGGCAAAGAGGGGCTGCGCAGTGCGGCGGACGCGACTGTAAAGGCGTGGGCCGGATCGCATCGGCGGATCGCGCTCCGGCTTTCTGGCGGTTTCGATTCATCGGTCATGCTGGGATTGCTACGCCGCAACGCCGAAGCGGAGGTTATCTGCGTCACGGAATATTGGGAGGGCGCGCCCGAGGGCGATGAACGTGCTCACGCGCGCGCGGTGGCAGTCGCCAATGGAGCGGAACTCAAGGAACTGCGCTTCGATCCTGCGCGGGCAAACTATGCGCTGTGCTTGAATGCGCCGCTTACGGCCAAGCCGACGCTGACCCTGCTCAGTCTGGGCAACCGCGATCTCACGGCATTCTACGACGCACTTGGCGTGAGCCTTGTCACCTCGGGGCAAGGCGGAGATCATCTCTTTCAGCGCAGCCGCACGCCTTGGATCGCAGCCGATGCGCTTTGTGATCGCCTACACCCCAAGGCGCTTATGGAGATCGCGCTCGACACCGCGCGACTTTCTGGACAACCCGTCTGGGATGTATTCGCCGCCATGATCGTCGGCGCGGCGCGGCTGAAACCGCCGGTTCGGCCACAATCCAATGTCATGGGCGCCCTTAAACCGGCAGGGGACGATGCTGAGGCGCCGGCGGACCATGCGTGGCTTGCTAAACTGCGATGGGCGGCGCCTGCGCGCGTGCTCAGAATTCATCAACTGCTGCAGGCGCTCAGCTATTTTGACGAAGGCGCGCTACCCGGCGGCGGTCGCACGCACCCGATGTTGCTGTCGCAACCGATCGTGGAAACCTGCCTGCGCATTCCGCCCTACGTCATGACCGCAGGCGGCAAGGAACGCGGCCTCGCGCGCGCAGCCTTTGCTGATATCGTTTCGCTCGATGTCGCGCGCCGCGTCACCAAGGGCGAAACCACACGCTATTTTGCGGCCGTCCTTGCGGCCAACGAGGCATGGATTCGAGACATTTTGTGCGGAGGGATGCTCGTTGGAAACGGCGTCGTCGATGCTGACGCGCTTAAGCGGGCGCTCGCCGGCGCCTGGTTGCAAGACGGAATGGCGGCAGACGGCCTCTATGCACTGATCGCCGCCGAATGTTGGCTCAGGAACTTGGAGACCGCGCGTGAGCGCGCTGTGGCGGCGCTAGCGGCGGCCAGTGGCGTCCCGCAAGGCACGCCAACGGTCTAGCCGGCTTGGCTCGTCGGGATCCCCGCGTTCGACGCCGCGTAACCAGAAATCGAGCCAGTCCATTGCCCGCGTTTGGGCGGCCAAGAGCTGAGCCGGACGCCATTTGATGTGATAGGCGCCCGGATAGACATAGAGGTCGAACGGACGATTGAGTTCTTCAAGGCGCGTCGCCAACGGAAATCCCATGATGGCTTCGCTTTCGGCGAGGTTCATAAGGAGCGGCGCGCGAATCCGTTCCGCGTGCAGCACTGTCGTGTTGCGCGCCCACCAGGCCGCCCACAGATCGTCGCCATCGGCGTTGGGGCCACGCATGCCTTCGCTCAGAAGGCTTTGCCGGAAAGCGCGTGAGCCAAGCGTCCATGCACTTGTATCCGTGGGCTGGGTGCTGGCGACGGCCGCTGCGAACAGGTCCGAATTGGTGATCGCCCAATACAGCGTCTCGGCGCCGTCGCTTAGCCCCGTAATGCCGATGCGGCGCGGATCGCTGAGGCCGCGCCGGTCAAGCTCAGTGAGCATGGCTTCGAGCGCGGACTGCTTCATCAGATTCTCGGAATTATCTAACGCCGTCCGCTGATCGAGCTCCGCTTGGGGAAGGGATGCCTCGACGCCGCGCCATTCGGGACGATCGACACTCAGCACGAAATAGCCGCGGCCGGCCAGCGGCAGGATGGGATACTCGCCGCCGACGCCGCCACGAAGAAAGCCGCGCGAACGGTATTGCACCACGACGACTGGATAACGACGCCCCGGCCGATAGCGCGCAGGGAAGACGAGATGGGCGAAGGAAGCGTTGCCGTAAGCGTCGTTGACTTCGATGGTCTCGATGCGCGGTCGGTCGAATGCCCGCCAATCGGGATTTGGATCGTAAAGTTCATCGAGGTCGCCTGTATCAACGTCGATGGAGACAATGCGGCGCGGCTGGAATGGACTCTCCTGCAGGCAAACCAGTCTGGCGGCCGCTCGGCCGCAGCCGAACAATTCTTCGTCCGTTCGTCGGATGCGGCGTACCGTGTTTGCCCGCCAGTCCCATGCATAAAGGGCCGTCAGACCGCCCCCGTGTCCTTCCATCCGGCGAAACACAATTCGATCGGCGAAGATCCATGCGCCGAGCATGCGTCCGCTGCAGGCAGCATCCGCGCACATGATGACGCTGCCGCCGTCGAGCTGAGCGCGATAGAGGCCAAGCGCAGGCGTAGAGGCGCGGTCGCCGGCGATGCGCGGCGCGATCCAGGCAAATGCGTCGCCAGTTCGATCATGTGCGATAGCACTAGGCGGCGCTGGAGGGGGTGGACGGACGTTGAGTCGCTCGCTCTCCTCGGGCGACGCTGGCCGCTGTGCGCGCGTTGCTGCATTGATGACAATCTGCGCGCGCGCCGGATTGACCGTCGCGCGCGGTGCGAGGCTCGCGTAAGGCGTGAAGAAGTCGTCAGGGTGGAAGCCAAAGGTCGCCGCATGTGAGGAGGCAGCGCTTAAGGCGTCGCGTGGCGCTGCTGTTTCAACAACGAGATGGGCCTCGTCGAGCCATACAAAGCGAAGGACTTCACCCGGTCCTTCGACGAGCAACTGAGCGGCCGCGCCGTCCGACGAGGCGCGCCAGAGTTCGGCGTGCCCATCGCGTTCAGCGATGTAAGCAAGATAGCGCCCACCGGGCGACCAAACCGGCGCCCGGTCCGCCGCGGCGCCGGTCGGGCCATACGGGGTATCGCGCAAAATGATGTCGCCTGCGTCGGCGATCTCGCGCGGTGAACCTCCCGCGCTCGGCATCACGAGAAGCCGATAGCGATAGTCATTTCTCCGCACGCGCGTCTCGCGGGCGAACACGGCCAGTGTTTGGCCATCGGGCGAGATCGACAGGCCGCCGCGATAATCGCCCAATTCGACGAGCGCGAGGAGATCTTCCGCGGTTGGGGGGCGCGCCGCTGCTTGGTTTGAAAAGAGGAGGGTGATCCCCGCCAATGCAGCGGCGCGCGTGAGGCGCGTTACCAACGTTGCCTCACTTCGACCATGACAACGCGTCCGACCGGCGAGGCGTTCAGCGTATCGAAACCCATGCCGATCGGATTGTTGGCGAATGGAGGATCCTCGTCAGTGAGATTGCGAACGTCGAGCGTAATCTCTGTCCCTGCGCCGTCATCGTCGACCTGGAAGTGGCGTGAGATGCGCGCGTCGAACGTCGTCCACGATGATATGTCACGGGCCGGCGTGCTGAATGTGTCGCGGTAGTCGTCCGTGTATTGCATTGACAGCGCGCCGCGCCACGTGCCGGTGTCGAGCGCGACGCCCGCGCGGGCGCGCCAATCCACCGGGTTGAGCATGGTGTCGAGAACGTCGACGCTCGCGAGCGACGGATTGTTCTGTCGCGAGAACTGCAACAGGCCGCTTGCCGTGGCGAACACCGAAAGGTCGCCGAAGCGCGTGTCGAAGGCATAGGACGCGGAGAGATCGACGCCACGGACGCGCAGCGAGGCGAGGTTGGTCAGCCGCTCGTCCCAAATGACTTCAATCCCATCCGGCGGAATAACGCCGGATACATCGTCAGTCAGTCCCAAATAGAAGGCGATCTGATCCGGCGTTGGGTTGCGAATGAAGTAGCCTTCGTATTGTTCGGGGTTCTGGAAGGCGTCGAGAATAAAGCCGGGGATTGCGATCCGGTTCGAGAAGGTAATGTCGAAATACGTGGCCGAGAGCCGGAATCCATTGAGCCAAGACGGCGCAAGTTCAAAGCCCGCAGTCCAAGTCTCGGCTTCTTCCGGCTCAAGCTCGCGATTGGCGCCGAGAATCTGCAGGAGTCCGGTCGATCCGTTGGTGGCGTCAGGATCTAGAAATCCTGGAAGCGAACCGATCGTGGCGCCGGTGCCGCCCAGCATCTGGGCAAACTGTGGCGCCTTGAAAGACTCACCCCAAGTCGCGCGCAAAGTGAGATCCGTAAACGGCGTCCATTGCAGGCCGATCTTCGGCGTCGTTGCGTCACCGAAGTCAGAAGAGTCTTCGCGGCGCACGGAGAGCGACAAGGACACGGTGTCGAGCACGGGCAAGAACGCCTCGGCATAGATCGCATCAGTGGTGCGCTCGCCAGGTTCTTGCGTGAACGGATTGCTGACAAGGCCCAAACCAGAGGTCTCGGTTCGGTCGATGCTGAAGTTTTCCTCGCGTCTTTCGATACCCAGCGCGACACGCGCGCGACCCCCGGGCAAGTCGAACACACCGCCATCAGCGCGCAGCGCGTAACCCGTCAGCTCTGAATCGGTCTCGATGTGCTGGCGCATTGTAAGCGCGGCCAGCGCCGCGGCGGGCGTATCACCCCCGTCGCCAAACGGGTTGAACGCAATTGAAGGATCGGAACTGGCAAGCGCTGCGCCGATCGCCCCGGAATCGGCGATGTTGGTGTTGTCCACCTCGTCGGCGTGAAAGCCGTAAGAGATGCTCGCTTCGACGCGCCAATCCGAGCGCAGCGCGAATTCCAGACCTGCCGCCGTCGCGATGGTGTCGGACTGTGTATCCGTCATCAGCGGACCGAGATCGTCGCCGAAGAAGTAAGCGAGGTAGATGTCGCCATCTCCGGCAAACAAGCCGTTCTGTTGGCGATAGTAGTTCGTCTCCGGAATGGCGACGACACCGCCGAGCTGCGCCTTCTCGGCATGAGCCTCACGGTGTGACGCCAACACATCGACGAAGAGGCGGACGTTCGCGTTGAAATCGTGGCTGAGCGAGGCAAAGAGCGAATGGCTCTGCTGCTCCGGCAACAAGAAGGAACCCTCATTGCCGTTTTGCAGATTGACCACGCCGTTGAGCAGATCGCCTTCGCTAAGCGCCAGACCGTCCTGACCGTCTGGGATTGCGAGTGTGACGGGCGTTCCGCCCACCAGAATGATGTTGCCGGGTGAAGCCGTGAAGCGAGAAAAGTCCGTGCCGCCGAACGGCGTGAGATCTGTGTTTGCCGCGTAATCGCGGTCGGATGCAGCGAGCGCGTCGCGCTGGCGATACTCATAGCCGGCGATCAACGAGCCGCCCGACCAGTCCGCGCCGAGCACGTGAGAAAATCCAGTCTCATTCATGCCGTCGGCGGCGCTGAACCGTGCGCTTGTTTCAGGGTGGTCGAGCGTGCGCCGAAGCAGGATGTTCACCACGCCGCCCACTGCGTCGCTGCCATACGTGGCCGACGCGCCGTCAGCGAGCACTTCGACGCGTTCGATCGCGGCCAGAGGGATGGCGGAGATATCAACAAAGTTGCCGAGGCCCGCCGGCGCGAGGCGGCGCCCGTTGAGCAGGGTAAGCGTTGCGTCGGAGCCCAAGCCGCGAAGATCGACCGTCGAGCCAAGGGCGATGTTGTTGCCGGGCGCCGTTGAGTTGAGCTGCGTGAGTTCGCCTTGGCTGCCCGGAAACACCTGCGGAAGTGTTTGCAGCAGGTCTTGAACAGTCGTGCGGCCGCTCTCTTCAATGTCGCGGCGATCAAGCGTGAGCAGGTTGGCGCCTGCGGGCACGGCGCCGCGAATGCGCGTGCCGGTGACGACGATCTCCTCTTCGTTGTCGCTGACCGCCGCATTGGATGTCTGCGTGGTTTCAGCGCCGCTCACGGCGCTCTCGCGCTGGGGGCGATAGGATTGCTCCTGCGCCAGCACCAGATTGCCGCCGCTGATGCGGCCATTATAGCCCGAGCGCGCGAGCAGGAGATCGAGCGCCTGCTGGCGTGTGTATGAGCCGCGTAATTGCGGGGAAGAAAGCCCGCGCAGATCGTCAGAAAAATAGAGGGCATTCACCCGCGCTTGGCGCGCGAACTCGCTTAAGGCGCTGCTGAGAGGCTGCGCCGCGATCTCGAACTCAATGCGCTCATCGCCGATCTGCTGGATGTCTTGTGCGAGCGCCGGTTCAGCGGCCACGCCGCCCATGGCGCTGAGAATAAGAGCAGTCGCCAGCTTTCGCCGGCGTTCATGCCGCTTCGTGATCTTGCCCTTCATTATTCCCCCTTCCGCCCTTGAACGAGCGTTGTCGGGAGGAAGACACTTCAGCGCGATAACTGCGCCACGTCTGCGCGAACAATGTTTGCGGATGGAGGGCTAGCCCGCAGACGCGCGCTCTACGATCCTCGCGGAGGAGGAACGCGATGAAAGGCATGGGCGATTTTCAACGGGCGCAGATGAAGCATCGCGACGCGCGCGTAAGCGCGATGGCCCAGCATTTGCGCGCGGCGGTCGACCTCTGGGAAGAGATCCAGCTCTATCCGTTCAAGAGGGAGGAGCCCGCCGAAGCGCCGCCTCAGGCTCCGCCGCCGGCGCCACCGCCAGTCATCGCGTTGCCGCCAGAGAAGCTCGCGTACGGGATCAAGGAAGCGGCAAGTGCGCTTGGGGTCAGTAAAACGACGATCTGGCGCGCGATGAAAGAGGGGAAGTTGCCGGCGGTGAAGGTGGGCAACCGCACGCTCATAAGGACGGAAGCGTTGCAGGCTTGGCTTTCCGCGCCGGTCGCGCGCAAGAAATAACCCCGCTGGCATACAGAAAGGCAAAGCCCTAATTTCGCTCGCATGTGCAATCGATACGCCTCCGACATTCGCAAAGCCGGGATGGAACGAGACTATTGGGGCTTCGACGAATGGAGCGAGACTCGCATCAATCCTGTGCTTGGCAACGCCGTGCTTGAGGTGTTTCCGAAAAGCCAAGCGCCGATCATTCGAAGCCGCTGGATCGATGGCAAGCGGACGGATCAATTTGAGTGGCAGACCATGCGCTGGGGACTGCCGGGGCCGCCGCAATTCGGGGCCATGCCGGTCACCAACATCCGCAATGTGAAAAGCCCGCATTGGCGCAGCGTTTTGGGCGTGGCGCATCGATGCATTGTGCCGTTCACGGCCTTCAGCGAATACGAAGACGCCTCGCCGAAAGGCAAGAAGCAGATTCGGTGGTTTGCGCCGCCGGATCGGGGGTTCATGTATTTCGCCGGCCTCTACAAAACCTGGTACGGCGACTACGGCTCCAAGAAAGAACCGAATGAAGGCGACCACGTGCTGTTCGGTTTCTTGACGACGGATGCGAACGAGCTTGTTCGGCCAGTGCACGCTAAGGCGATGCCGGTTGTACTAACGGGCCAAGCCGCCTGCGAAGAATGGCTGAACGCGTCGCCCGATGAGATTGAAGCGATCCAAGCCCGGGTCCTTCCAGCAGACGCGCTTGAGATCGTCGGCGATGAGGAAGAGGCGCAATATGTTGGCGGCTATATCAAGTAGCGTTCGGAAGCGGGCGTCGCGCGCTGACGCGCGCCGGGCTCTCGTCGCGTTGCGACCGAGCCGCGCTTTGCGCGTCTCGGCCCTTCGGGCTTCGATCCCTGACGCAAACCCATGTCCTCTTCTGAAGGCAAACCCGGACCGGTAAAGCGCGCTTATGGGCGTTGATGAAATTCAACGAACAGACCGATGCGATCAACCAGCGGGAAGAGACGAACGGATCCGAAAGGGCTCTCGACCTCTGTCGAGCGAAGTTCGGCGTGCACTGCGACATTTGCGAGATCAGCCACCTCCACACTCAAGCCGATGATGCCGCCGCTGCGTCGAACGGAGAACGCTTCGATGCAGGGGCTCGCGTAATCGCCCGCGCCACGAGAGCGTCAGTGATTTGGGCCTATTTGAGCTTTTCGATTTCCTCGTCGCCAGAAACCAGAAAACAGAGCCGCGCAAACAGAGCGATCGAGTTTTTCATCTCGGGGAGCGGCCGGCGAAGCGTCAGACGATAAGCTTGAACCCGGGCTAAGCGAAACGCACTTCCGTCAATTCTTCGGAGATTTCCCACAGACGTGCGGCGACATCGCGGTCGAGCGCGCGAGGCGGCGTGCGAGATATCGCGGGATATCCGCGCGTTTCCCCCATGCTGTTCGGTCCATAATAGGCGCCGCCCTCGGCTTCAGGCGCGGTCGCCGCATACAAGGTCGGCAGGGCGCCTTGAGCCGGGGTCTGCATCGTCATCCAGAATAGCCGATGGAGCAGATTCATCGGAGTTCCACGGCCGGGCGCGTTATTGAGAAGGTCGGTGCGCGAGAGGCCGGGATGCGCGGCGACGCTCGAAATGCCCCACCCGGCGGCGGTGCTGCGTCGATGAAGCTCAATAGCGAACATCAAGCACGCGAGCTTGGACTGCCCGTAGACTGGAAACGGTTGATAACTTCGCGTGGCGTTTGGGTCTTGCAAGTCAATCGAAGCGCCGCGCGCTGCGACACTAGAGAGGCTGACGACGCGCGCGGCGGCGGTGCTTTTGAG
>CAZMRN010000002.1:0-17897 GCA_964568575.1 uncultured Caulobacteraceae bacterium | reverse complement strand
GGATGCGCGGCGACGCTCGAAATGCCCCACCCGGCGGCGGTGCTTTTGCGGAGAGGCAGGAGGCGTCCAGTCAGAGCAAAGTGGCCGAGATAATTTGTTCCGAGTTGCAGTTCGAAACCGTCCGCAGTCTCCATGCGCTTTGGCGGGACCATGACGCCTGCGTTGTTGATCAAGATGTCAAGTCGGGCGCATCGAGAAAGAATGCGCTCGGCGAACGAGGCGATCGAAGCCAGGTTGGCAAGATCGAGCTGCTCAAATTGAACCTTGGCTGATGGAACTGCCTCGGTAATGCGCGTCACCGCCTGCCGACCGCGCGCCGGATTGCGTCCGGCGACGATCACCTCGGCGCCTGCCTGCGCCAGCGCCAATGCGTCGTGAAATCCAAGCCCTCCCGTGCCTGTCACAAGAGCAGTGCGGCCCCGCTGCGCCGGAATGTCGGCCGCCGTCCATTTTGCCATCGGCCAACCTCCAGGGACCGAGAGCCCAAGCGTCCCGCCATCACTTCTGGCGTTCGACCCGTTGTATTCAAATGTCGGATGCCCCGAGCTTTTTGCCTAAAGCTACGAAGGCGGTTGATGGTGGGGGCGCGTCGTGCGTAGGTTCAAGTGCGAACCTTGGCGACCCTACCGATATGAACACAGAACTGAGCGCCGCCATCTGCGCCATCATGGACCAGCAACAAATCCGCGATGGCGCGTGCGACGCGCCCGCGCCGGGTTTGAGGCTCCTGCGCTCTTTCGAACGTCGCCAGCCGGAGCACTTGAATTGTCGCCCTTCCTTGAGCGTCGTTGCACAGGGTAGGAAGCAGACGGTGATGGGCGAAACGACCCTTGTGTATGGCGCCATGCAGTCATTGATCGTCACGTGCGAGACGCCTGCGATCGAAGAGATTATCGAAGCTTCGGCCGAAGCGCCGTTTGTGGGCGCGACTTTGACGATGAACATTAGCAATCTGACCGAGGTGGCAACACAACTTGCCCCCAGCATCTACGCTGAGGCTAAGCCAGGCTTTGGCGCAGTCGTGACGAACCTCGATGAACAGATATCGGCGACGCTGGTGCGCCTGCTTGATCTGCTGCATAAGCCAAAGGCCGTCGAAGTCCTTTACCCCTCTCTGATGCGCGAAATATCGTATTGGCTTCTGACCGGGCCGGCGGCGCCGGCCGTCGCGCGCATCGCCCTGCCTGCTGGCCCGACAATGCGCGTGGTCAAGGCCATCCAGCGGCTGCGCAACGACTACGCGGCGCCGCTCAGCGTCGACGAACTCGCCAAGATCGCCGGTATGAGCCCGTCCACGTTCCATCAGCACTTCAAAGCGCTGACGTCGATGTCGCCCATACAATATCAAAAACAGCTGCGTTTGCTTGAGGCGAGACGGCGCATGATCGCGGATGGCGTGAAAGCAGGGGTGGCCGCGCTTGCCGTCGGTTATGAGAGCGTCTCCCAGTTCAGCCGGGAATATGCGCGCATGTTTGGAGAGCCGCCGCGCCGGGAGACTCTGCGCACAAAGGTCGAATAGGCGTGCTTCGTTCAGAATCAGGGGGGCGCGCGACTGCCCGCGACACAAAGCGGAGCGAGACAAGCCGGATATCGTGCGCGAGGTAAACCAACCGGTCGCCCGTGCGCGCCGTCTATTTTGCCAACTCGCCGCCGCCGACCTCGTCGGCGGTGAGCACACAGCAGGACCCTTGAGGCGACAGCAGCCAAGACTGCGCATCGTGCGCCGGTGTGCCGGGCGGCGTCACGGTGTAGCCAAAGCGGGGGCCGGGCTAAGCCACGAAAACCTCTGCCTCGATGAATATGCGAAATCGTCGCTGCGAAACGAGAGCTCAGGCCGACCACCGCATCTGGCTTGGCAAGCTCAGTATCGCCGCTCGAAGAAGCCGAGTTCAACAGTGTCCGGTGGTGAGCGGGCGAGATCAAGGTGGCGTGCGCGACGGCGCTGCTCGACTCATCCGCAACGCGCCAACATCGTATACTTCTCGCGCGGCGCCGCTCAACTTTGGCCGGGGGCTGCGTTCATGGCGTCAAAAACAAACCGTCGCGGGGTCTTTCCCAAAGTCCGCTTAAACGCGGCCGTGAAGGCGCTTTCCGAAGCGTACCCGACCTCGGCCGCAGTCTCGGCGATCGTCGCGCCGTCCCGATCAAGGCGCCTGGCGGCCCACAGCATGCGCCACAAGGTCATGTAGCTCATCGGCGTTTGCCCGACGAGCCGCGCGAAGCGGACCGCGAAAGCGGTGCGCGAGAGACCCGCGCGCTCGGCGAGGGTCGCCACCGTCCAGGGGCTCGAAAGATCCTGGTGCATCGCGGCCAAAGCGCGCCGAATGAACGGATCCGCAAGCGCGGCGGTCCATCCGGTCTGACCCTCCCGGCCCTCTTCGAGATTGCGCCGCATCAGCTCGATGAGCAGGACATGCGACAGATGCTCGATGGAGCTCCCGCAACCGGGGCGCCGCAGCCGAAGCTCAACGGCAATCCGGGCGATGGCCCAGCGCACGGTGTCACCGCTCGAAGAGCGGTCGTTGTCCGCTGCACGAATGACGATGACATCTGGCAGCGACGCCATCAGCATCTGCGCCGCCAGGCCCGACAGCAGAAACCGCGCCCCGGTCATGAAGAAGTCGCCGCCGCCGCCAAGCACCGCAGTATCTCCGTGCGACGGCGCTGAATGCACCGTCTCGGCGGCGTCACCGAGACGGGCGCCGCGCGCGGACAGCACGAAAGCCTTGCCATGGGGGAGCATCACGCAGTCGCCCGCGCCCAGCCAGACAGGCTCGCGCAAGCTCTCCATGGTCAGCCAGCAACCCCCGTGCTGGACCCCTATGCATTTCAGCCCGGCGTGAGGGGCATAGCGGATAGACCAATCGCCCCCGGCGTCGAGGCCAGCGGCGACGCAATCGTGCGGTCTGAGCAACGCCAGAACATCGGAGAGGGGATCGACGATGGGGGCGGTCAAAGGCCTATCCTGAACGAACGCGACAGATATCCGTACTATTGCACATTGATCGTTCGCGCAACGGCCATCAGGTTTGGTCGGCAAACAAAAGGAGTTGCCAAATGACCAAACCTGAAAACCGCCGCGCCAACGCCAAGTTGGGCATCGCCATCATCGCCGCCTCGCTCTTCGCCACAGCGCCGCTGCAAGCGCAGGAGACTGCCCCGGACCTCCCCTTTGAAGTGATCGTGTCCGACGCGACCGAGGATCGCGCCGCGGCCTTCGAGGTCGCCGCCGCCCGCGCCGCATGGCTGGAGGCCTTCGAGTCCCAGAACCTTGAGCGGATGATGTCCTTCTACGTTGAGGACATTTATTCCTATGACCTGATGGCCGCCCCGACCGAGGCGGGTCTCGCCATGGCCTTCGACGGCGAGGCGATCTGGCGTCAAAACTGGGTCAGCTTCTTCGCCATGTTCGACGACGATCTGGTGGTCACGATCGAGGATCTGACTGTCTACCAGCAGGGCGATCTGGCGACGGTGCGCGGTTTGACGCGCCTCCAAGGCACGATTGTTGGCGGGCCTTATGTCGACATGTGGGTTCGCGAGACCAATGTCCTGCGCCGTGTGAACGGCCGCTGGCTCATCGTGCACGATCACGTCTCGGTCCCGTTCGATTTCGCTACCGGACGCGCGCTGACCGATCTCAAGCCGAGCCGCGACTGACGCGCTCAACTCATCCACACGCTCGATCCAACGGAAACTGACATGATCCTCTTGACCACCCCAACCGGCGACATCGGTCGCCGCGTCCTCTCTCACGTGCGCACGGCCGACCAGGCCGTGCGCGTCATCGCCCGCGATACGTCGAAACTGCCGCGAGGCGCGGGCCTCGACGTGATCGAGGGCTCGATGGCCGACGCCGCGACCATCGCGCGGGCGCTGCCAGGTGTAACTCGCGTGTTCTGGCTGCCGCCCGGCGACCCCACGCTGCCCTCGGCCGAAGCCGCCTATGTTGATGTCTCGCGGGCGTTCTGCGATGCGCTTCCCGGGTCGGGTGTCACGCATGTGGTCGGCGTCTCTGCACTCGGCCGCGGTTGGCACAAGCCCGCCGGGCACGTCACCGCGACGCTGGCGGTCGACGACATGATTGCGCGCACCGGTGTGCGCTATCGCGCGCTCGCCTGCGCCTCGCTGATGGATAATATCGCCCGCCAAGCGGCGCCGATCCGGACCATCGGCCAATTTTTCCAGCCCACGCCGGGCGACCTTAAGCTGCCGCACGTCGCCAAGGCCGATGTGGCGCGCATCGCGGCGGAGCTTCTGCTCGATCCGCACTGGACGGGCGTCGAGGCGCTTCCGCTCCTTGGGCCGCAAGACCTGTCGTTTGACGAGATGGCCGCGATCATGTCCGACGTTCTAGGTCGCGAGATCGCGGCGACCGAACTGCCGATGGCGCAATTCCGACAAATGATGTGCGATCTGGGCGCCAGCGAAGGCATGGCGCAGGCCTATGTCGAAATGCTGACGGCCAAGAACGAAGGGATGGACCATCTTGTCACGCCGGCGTCCCGGCGCGACACCCCGACCACGTTCCGGACATGGTGCGAAGAAGAGTTGCGCCCGCTTATGGAAGCGTAACCGTCGCTTCCGAGATCGGCGCCGGCGCCGCCCCACTCATGCCCGATACTGCGCGTTGCTTGCCTGAAGCTGCGGAAGAGACGGCCCGTCTTGATGACGGTCTTTCGCTCTCCGTTGCGGGGGCCCAGTTCCTTCTATCGGCGGCGGCGTATCGAATTGAATGAAGCTCGCGCGCAGCGAGCGATTGAAATGGAAAAGCGACAATGAAGCTTGATGATTACAGATTGCTGGGACGCTCGGGCTTGCGCGTCTCGCCTTTAAGCCTCGGCACGATGACATTTGGCGCCGATTGGGGGTGGGGCGCTGAGCGCGACGAGGCCCGCCGCATCTTCGATCTCTACATCGACCGCGGCGGCAATTTCATCGACACCTCGGTGAATTACACGAACGGCTCGTCCGAGCGCCTGCTTGGCGAGTTCGTGGGCGATAAGCGCGAGCGGCTCCTCATCGCCACCAAATACACGATGGCGCGCGATGCGGGGAACCCGAACTCTGGAGGCAATCATCGCCTCAACATGGTGAGGTCCGTCGAACAAAGTCTTCGACAACTGGCGACCGACCGCGTCGATCTTCTCTACCTACACGGTTGGGATGGGACAACCGGGCCCGACGAGATCATGCGCGCGCTCGACGATCTCATTCGCTCGGGCAAGGTGCTGTACATCGGCATTTGCAACACGCCCGCGTGGCGCATCGCGGAAATGCAGACCCTCGCCGACTTGCGCGGGTGGTCGCCGTATGTCGCTCTGCAGATCGAGTACAGCCTCGTTGAGCGTACCGTCGAGCACGAACTGCTGCCGATGGCCGCTGCTTATGGGCTCGGCGTGCTGCCATGGTCGCCGCTCGGAGGCGGCGTCCTCTCCGGCAAATATTCCCGCGAGGATATCCAGGACTCACGCGAAGCCGCCGTCTCGTCCAGCCGCAAGGGCGTGATCGCCTCATCGGGACACCTGAACGAACGCGCGATCGAGATCGCGGACGAAGTACGCGCTATCGCGGAGGAAATCCGATCAACCCCCTCGCAAGTGGCGCTGGCATGGACGCTGACGAAAGCCGTTGTCACATCACCGATTGTCGGCGCGCGCACTTTTGCGCAGGCCGAAGAGAATTTCGCCGCGCTGGAGATCACCCTGACGCCAGACCAATGCGAGCGCTTGGATCGCGTCAGCAATCCGGCCCCGACGTTTCCAGCGCGCTTCATGGCGCGGCCCTTGATTCAGCAGCTCATCTTCGGCGGCGCCTCGGTGTCGCCGCGCGAAAGGTGAGACTCAAATGCACGTCGGAGCGGATCGCGCTTCGGTCTCAGAGGATTAGGCAAAACTCTTCCGGTAATCGACATCGTATCGGGCGCCGCGATCTCTAGCCTCAAAGCCGAAACGAATGGAGGCGCGGCCTTGGTACAGACGCAGTACGACGAGAACCGGTCGCCGCCCATCGCCGGCGCGTCGGGCCTTTCAAGACGCGCGCTCCTGCAAGCGTCTGCCGCCGGCGCGGCCGTGGGCCTGATTTCGAGCTGCGACTCTGGCGATAGCGCCGAAATCCCGGACTGGACCTACGACGACATACCTGCGCAAAGCGGGCGTCGCGTGATCGTGACCGGCGCCAATGGCTTCCCGCACGAGGGCCGAAGCGGGCTCGGCTATCATCAGGCCTTGGGCCTCGCGCGCGCGGGTGCGGACGTGACCATCGCCTCGCGCAATCGAGAACGCGGCGAAGAAGCCGTTCGAAGAATGCGCGCAGAGGCGCCTGCCGCAAGTGTGCGATTTGAGGAACTGGACCTCGCCAACCTTGCGTCGGTCCGCGACTTCGCAGCCCGAATGCGCGCGTCGGGCGACCGCCTCGACCTGCTCATCAACAATGCCGGTGTGATGGCGCGCCTCAATCGCGAAGTCAGCGTCGATGGGTTTGAGCGCGTCTTCGCCACCAATGCGCTCGGGCCGTTTGCGCTGACGGCTCAGCTTCTACCTCTTTTGCGCAAGGGAAGAGATCCCCGCGTCGTTTGGATGGCGAGCATGCGCGGGCATGCGGGCGAGATCGATTTCGATGATCTGCAGCAAGAGCGGGAGTACGTGCACGGCGCTGCATACGACAACAGCAAGCTGGCAAATCTTTTGCTCGCCTTCGAGTGTGAGCGCCGCAGCGCAAGTTCAGCTTGGGGCATTGCGAGCATGGCGGCCCATCCGGGTGTCGCGCGAACGAACATCGTCTTGGACGGCCCTGGCCCCGACAGCGCTGAAGGTTGGCGGTTCAGAAACATTCGCATGATGTGGCAAGACCCCGCTCAAGGCGCCTTGCCCATTCTGTACGCGGCAACCTCGCCCGATGCTTCGGGCGGAGGTTATTATGGTCCCAAAGGCTTCATGAATATGAGCGGTCTGCCTGGCGCTGCGCGTGCGCCGGCAAGAGCTCAAGATCAGCAACTCGCCGCAAATTTATGGGCGAGGTTGGAGCAATTGAGCGGAACGCGCTTCGGCTAGCACGCTCCTTTCGTACCCAAACGGCGCGTCGCGCGTCCACCTTAAGGTTTGCGTCTGGGCGCGTGGGCGTATAGCGATATTTAGCGACCGAGCTGCCCGCGATGCCACCGGCAGCTAAACCGATCTCTCGAAGCGCCAGATTGCTGCGCTTCTCCTTGGTGCGCTCAGCTTCTCAAGAAACGGAGCATGTCGTCGTTGAGTTGTTGCTGATGGGTGAACGCAAGCCCGTGCGGGGCGCCCGCATACACCTTGAGCTCAGCGTGGGAAACCATGCGCTTGGAAACGCGGGCTGAAGCGTCAATCGGCACGATCTGGTCGTCGTCGCCATGCACGATCAGGGTGGGCTTATCGAAACGGCGCAGGTCTTCGGTGAAGTCGGTGGCCGAGAATGCAGCGATGCTGTCAAAAGCGTTCTTGTGTCCTGCCAGCATGCCGGCAAGCCAGAAACCATCTATCGCGCCATGCGATATTCTCGCGCCAGGACGGTTGAAGCCAAAGAAAGGCCCGCTGGCGATATCGCGATAAAGCTGCGAGCGATCGGCGATGCTGGCATTGCGCAAGCCGTCGAAGACGTCAATCGGCAGGCCGCCGGGATTGGCTTCGGTGCGCAGCATCAAGGGCGGCACGGCGGCGATCAGCCCGAGCTTGGCCACACGGCCCGTGCCGTGTCGGCCGACATAGCGGGCAATATCGCCACCGCCGGTCGAGAAGCCGAACAGCGACACGTTGCGCAGATTGAGGCGCTCGATCAACTGAGCCAGATCATCGGCGTAGTGATCCATGTCGTTGCCGTCCCAGGGCTGGCTGGAGCGGCCATGGCCGCGTCGATCATGAGCGATGACGCGGTAACCGTTGTTGGCGAGGTGAAAGGCTTGGGCTTCCCAGCTGTCGGCGTTGAGCGGCCAACCGTGGCTCAAGATGACGACGGGCCCGTCTTTGGGACCCCAATCCTTATAATAAATCGTAACCTCGTCGCGCGTGGTGAAAGTCGCCATGGTGCAGGTCTCCTGATATCGGTTGCCGGATCTCGAACACGTCAACGAAGCGGCGAGCTCGGCTGCTGTTGCAAACAGAACGTCGCGCCGTCCAACTCGCGTTGTGCGTTGTGCGTTGTCGTCGGCGGAAGGCAGAGGTAATGTGGTCAAGAAAAGCCAACATGCCCAGGGCCACGGGAAGCTTGCCCAATCCTCTGAAGAGGTCGCTCTGAGGGCGTCCGCTGGCAGCGCGCTGGAGCGCTAAAAGGAAGCCGTCATGACCGCGCTGAAACATACACTAGAGAATTTCATCAAAGCGCAGGGCGGCGGCGATGGCGTCTTTCTCACTCCCATGGGCGGCGTCACTGTTATGCGCAACAGCCGCGCCGCGCTCCCGCACGATGGTCAGCGTTTGCTCTACACGCCATCGCTTTGCGTCGTGGTTCAGGGCGCTAAGCAAATGATATTGGGAGATGACGTCTTCGATTATGGGGAGGACACCGCACTTATAGTGAGTGTCGAGCTGCCAGGCCTCGGACGCGTCACCAAAGCGTCGGCCAGCGAACCCTTTATGAGCATGACGATCGAGTTCGATATCGCCGTCATGCAAGATGTCATGGAAAAGCTCGAGCTGCGGCCGACGCCCAACGAGGACCGGCTGAGCGTGTTTGTCGAGCATTTGTCCGACCAGCTTCGCGACTGCATCCTTCGCCTTGCGCAGCTGACTGCCAAACCGGACGCTATTGCCGTGCTCTATCCAGAGGTCATGCGTGAAATCTGCTTCTGGCTGCTGACCGGCCCTAACGCGGGCGAGATGTGCAAGATTGTCACGAGAGAAAGCCGGACGCGCCGGATCGCGGACTCAATCTATTTTCTCCGCAGGAACCTCGTGCGTCAGATCCGCATCGAGGAAATGGCCGAAGCCGCCTGCATGAGCCCTTCTTCATTTCATCAGCACTTCAAGACGCTGACCGGGCTGACGCCGGTTCAGTTCCAGAAGGAACTGAGGCTGCTGGCAGCGCGTAGGTTGATGGTTGCGCAATCGGCGAGTGTGGCGAACGCTGCCCACCAGGTGGGCTACGAGAGCATCTCTCAATTCAGCCGGGAATACACGCGGATGTTCGGGCTTCCGCCAGCGCGCGACGCCGAAGCGGTCAAAGCCCGCGTCCGGCCGATGCGCAATCCAAGCGGGGAGCATGTCGAACGCTAGGCGTCGGACTCGCCGCCGAAAAACGGCGCGCCGGAGGATCAGGCAAATCAACCCTTGGATCGGGCATCCCCAGGCGACGGCCTCCTCCTTAGTTTGGAGGCACGTCACAAACGGAGAGCATCCCCCATGTCCGACACCTCACGCCGCGCGCTTTTAGCTCTCGCCGCCACAGTCCCGGTCGTCGCCGCCGCGACCGCCGCAGCGCAGACCCCTCAACCGCGCCCGGGCGCAGGGCGCGCCGCACTCGTTACCGGCTCTTCACGCGGCATCGGCGCAGCCACCGCCAAGCGGCTTGCGCGCGATGGCTATGCCGTGACTGTCAATTGTCTCGTCAATCGCGATCTTGCAGCACAAGTGGTGCGCGACATCGAAGCCGCTGGCGGTCGTGCGATCTGGCGGCAAGCGGATGTGGCTGACCCGCGTCAAGTGCGCGCGCTGTTCGAGGCCAACGAGGAAGCCTTCGGCGGCGTCGATGTTGTGGTGAGCAATGCCGGCATCATGAATACCGCGCCGTTCGCCGCGATGACCGACGATGCATTCGACCGCATGATGGCCACCAACATCAAAGGCAGCTTCAACGTGCTTCGGGAAGCCGCGCGGCGCACGCGCGACGGCGGCCGCATTATCGCTCTGAGCTCTACCTCCATGACCCAGAAGCGTCCTACCCATGGACCCTATGCGGCGACGAAGTCCGCGCAGAAAATGTTCTGTGGTTCTTTGGCGAAAGAACTGGCTGGACGCCGCATTTCGGTCAACGCGGTTGCGCCAGGCCCGACAAACACCTCTCTCTTTCAAGTCCCGCCGCAGGTGCGTGAGCAAGCGGTCCAGGCAATCCCGTACGGCCGCATTGGCGAGCCGGAGGATGTGGCCAACGCCATCGCGGCGCTGTGCGCCAGCGACGGCGAATGGATCAATGGCCAATTGGTTTTCGCCAATGGCGGGTTCTTCTAACCCGCATGGATCGCCGTTACGCCGCGCGTCGCCTGCGCGCGCGTAGCGCAATCGCGCCAGCCTAGAAGGCGAGCGTTTAAAGCGCTGCATTTCGGCGCGCGATCGCGCCTCAACCTTGGAGCAGGCTTTTGGCCGACGATTACAAAACCCTCAACATTACGCGCGCCGGCGGCGTCGCTACGGTTGTTATCTCCAACCCGCCCATCAATCTTCTCGACGAGATTCTGATGGGCGACATCCAGCGCTTCCTCGAGCGGATCAAGTCCGATCCTGACGTGCGCGTGATTGTGTTCGAAAGCGCGGATCCGGAGTTCTTTTTGGCGCACGTCGACATGACCCTGGGCGGGCGCCCCGAAGCGGTCGCCGCACTCACCGCCGCCGCGCCTGAGGGCTTCAATCCCTTTCAGGCGCTGTCCGAGGCGTTGCGCGCTCAGCCACAAGTCACGATCGTGAAACTTGCCGGCCTTGCGCGCGGTGGCGGCGCCGAGTTCGTCGCCGCGGCCGACATGGCGTTCGCGGCTGACGGCGTTGCGGGTCTGGCCCAGTGCGAAGCGCTGATGGGGATCGTTCCGGGCGGGGGCGGCACGCAATATCTTCGCGAACGCATGACGTTCGGCCGAACGCTTGAGATTGTTCTCGGCGCCTCGCTGTTTGACGCCCGGACCGCCGAGAGATACGGCTGGATCAATCGCGCTGTGGCGGCGGACGAAATAGACGATTTCGTCGATGCGCTCGCCCGCAATATAGCGGCTCTGCCGGATAGCGTGATCGCCGCAGCCAAGTCAGCGATTGGCCGCGCCGATCACTCGGCGGGATTGGCGCGAGAGACGGAGGCATGGGCAGGCCTAGCATTCCGTCCGGAAACGGCGGCGCTCATGGCGGCGCAGCTGCAGTCCGGCGCCCAGACCCGGGCCGGCGAGCGCGATCTTGAAACCCTGCTGCGCCACAGCGCTCAGGCGCGATGACCGCGGCCCCACCGTTGGGGGCTGCAACCAAAAAGGCTATGCATGTCGCTAGACCAGTATCGACCGCTCGGACGCTCGGGCCTCATCGTTAGTCCACTCTCGCTGGGGACGATGACGTTCGGCGTAAAACGCTGGGGCGTCGGCCGATCGGATGCTGAAGCGATCCTCGACGCTTACGTCGATGCGGGCGGAAATGTCATCGATACGGCAGACATTTACGCCGGCGGCGCGGGCGAAACCATGATCGGCGAAATGCTTGCCGCGCGGGGCAATCGCAATCGCCTCGTACTCGCCACCAAGTCCGGGTTCGCGACCGGGCAGGGACCATGGGCCGGCGGCAACGGCGCCGGGACGATCCATGCAGCGCTCGAAGGTTCGCTGCGGCGGCTCCGCACCGACCACATCGACCTTTACTGGGTGCACGTCTGGGACGGCCTGACCCCGGCTGAGGAATTGCTGGAGACCATGGCCGGCCTCGTGAGAGCGGGGAAGGTTCGATACTGGGGCATCTCCAACACCCCGGCCTGGTACGTCGCGCAAGTCGCAACACTCGCCAGGACCCGCGGGCTGCCGGGCCCGATCGCGCTACAATACTTCTACTCGCTGGTCAGTCGCGACATCGAGGCTGAGCACGTCCCGCTCGCTCGCGACGCTGGGCTGGGTCTCGTCCCGTGGAGCCCGCTGGCTTACGGACTGTTGACAGGCAAATACGACCGCGCCGCCGTTGAAGCCCGCGATGTGCAATCCGGCGGCGCGCCGCATGAGACGCAAACGGCAACCGACCCGTCGAGCAGTCAGCGTCTCAACGGCCCCAACCCGTTCGGCGACAGCCTGTTCACCGAGCGCAATTGGTCGATCGTCGACGCCGTGAAAACAGTCGCGGCCGAGACGGGGCGAACCTCGGCCCAGGTGGCGTTGGCCTGGGTGCTGACGCGGCCCGGTGTGGACACGACCTTGATCGGCGTCAGCCGGGTCGGCCAACTTTTAGACAATTTCGGCGCGCTGGACCTGTCGCTGTCTTCGGAGCGCCTCGCCAGACTTGAAGCGGCGAGCCGTCCTGACCTGCCGATGCTCTACGGATTGTTCAGCGACCAGATGCGCCGCCAGGTCGTGTTTGGCGGCGCTGCCGTGTTCAGGCGTTGAATTCCGGACGCCCGAACGGCTTGTCACAGACCAACGCTAGCCACCCATCCTTCAACAGCTTCACCGCGAGCGGCCCGGGATCGTCATAAGGAACGATCTGACCATCCGCGCCGTGGGCGACGAAGGTCGGGACCTCCCGTGTCACCGCGGCCGCGTCAGTTGCGGCGATAAAGCACGACGCGGCGATCGCCATCGCGGCGCGCCTCAAGGCCCAAGCTCGATGACAGAAGCTCGATGAAGGCTTCCGGATCGGCGTGGACGTAGCCGCCGACGCGCATTTCGCCCAGCGCAGGGTCTGCGAGCTCAAACCGCCATCCGGTCTGCTCTGAGACTTCGGTGATGGCTTGGTTCAGCGTCTCGCCGTCGAAGGCGAGCATGTTGTCGCGCCACGCTAAGCGGCGGGGAATTGCTTCCGCCGCGATCTCGACGAGCGCGGCGCCGCTATCGTTCAAGACGATCTCCTGATTGACGCCGGCGGTGACGCTGCCGGTGGGCGTGCGGAAGAGACCTCTATCGGCGGCTCCCAACACAGAGCCGCGCAAGACGGTGGTGCGCACTTCGCCTTCGCTGACGCGCACGATAAAAGACGTGCCGAGCACGGTGATGTCGCCCTCCGGCGTATGCACCACGAATGGCCGCTCCGGATCGTGCGCGACGTCGAAGAGGGCGTAGCCGCGGGTAAGCTCGACGCGGCGTTCCTAAAAAAGGGGGCGTCGCGCGCTGACGCGCGCCGGGCTCTCGTCGCGTGCCGCGACCGAGCCGCGCTTGGCGCGTCTCGGCCCTTCGGGCTTCGATCCCTGACGCAAGATGAGCGTCGTTTTCCCTGCCGAGTCGAATGACCAGAATGCCTTCGCAGCGAGACATTGGTCGTTGCCGGGGGCCGGGCGCCGGGCGCGACGCAAGGCGAGGGCGGCCGTCGAAAACCGCCGCCCTCGCTTGTTATTTTTGGTCAGCTTCTGATGAAAGCCAAAAGATCTGCGTTGATTGTATCGGCGTTCACCGTCGCCATCCCATGCGAGAAGCCAGGATAGATTTCAAGTTCGCCCTTCTTCAAAAAGTTGATCGCAAGCTTGGCGCTATCGTCGATGGGCACGATTTGATCGTCGTCGCCGTGCATGACCAAGGTGGGGACGTTCATGGCTTTGAGATCGTCTGTGAAATCGGTCTCAGAGAAGGCCTTGATGCCGTCATAGTGCGCCTTGGCGCCGCCCATCATGCCTTGGCGCCACCAATTGTCGACGACCGCAGACTTGGTTTCGACGCCTGGCCGATTGAAGCCGTAGAACGGCCCCGAAGCCACCGCGCGATAAAAGCTCGGGCGATCAGCGGCGAGCGAAGCGCGGAAGCCATCGAACACTTCCATAGGCAGACCGCCCGGATTGGTCGGAGTCTTCAGCATGATCGGCGGCACCGCCCCGATCAGCACGGCTTTGGACACGCGGCCCGATTTGGCGCGGGCGACATAGTGCGCGACCTCGCCGCCGCCGGTTGAATGTCCGATATGGACGGCGTTCTTGAGATCAAGCGCCTCGACCACGGCCTCAACGTCGGCGGCGTAGTGATCCATATCGTGACCGTCTGAGACTTGCGACGAACGGCCATGACCGCGACGATCGTGGGCGATGACCCGGTAGCCCTGATTGACGAAGAACAAGAGCTGCGCGTCCCAATCATCGGAGCTGAGCGGCCAGCCGTGGTGAAACACCAGCGCTTGCGCGTTCTTCGGCCCCCAATCCTTGTAGAAGATTTCAACGCCGTCCTTGGTGGTGACGTAAGCCATTTGGATTTCTCCTGCTCTGTAGGGTTTTCGAATCAATTGGATTGCGTGGCGGACTGCGAGACGCTGCGCGCCGCCTGATCGATCACATCCGCGACTTCGCGATGGCGCGTGATGAAGGGCACGTGGCTTGCCTCGACCTCGACAATCTGCGCGTTGATGCGCTCAGCCATTTGACGCAAGAGGCGCGGATCGATGGCGCGATCTTGGGTGGCGACCACGGCCCAGCTCGGGCGCGTACGCCAGGCGGCTTGCGTCACCGGCGTTGCGAAGTTCGCCATATTGATCGGCACTTGGCTGTCGCGCAGGAAAGCCGCGTCGGCCTCGCTCACATCTGCGGCAAAGCCGTCGCGAAATTTTTCCAGATTGATGAAGCCAAAGCCGTCCGGCCCCGGTTCGATGACAAACTCGGGCGGCGGCGGGATTTCGGCCAACTGATCGCCCGTGCTTTCTCCGACGTCAGGCGCGAACGCGGACACATAGACAAGGCCCGCAACATTCGGATCGACGCCCGCTTCAGTGATCACCGAGCCCCCATAGGAATGGCCGACGAGAATAGTGGGACCTTCTTGGCGCGCGAGCACTCGGCGCGTTGCGTTGACGTCATCCTCGAGCGAGGTGAGCGGATTTTGCACGATGGTGACGCGATAGCCGCGACCTGTGAGTTCATCATAGACGCCGCGCCAGCCAGAACCGTCGGCAAATGCGCCGTGAACGAGGACGACGTTTCGCACTGTTTGGTCGTCTGGAATGGTCTGCACCGTCTGCGCTTGCGCACAACTTGCCAGGGCCGCCGCCGCTGCAGCCGCGACCAACATTTTGCCTGCACTTTTCATCATGACACCCTCCTGTATATCGGACGCGATCTAATCGCGTGCGATCTATATAATCGACACTCAGATGTTGTCAATCGGTTGCGATTAAATTGCGCGCGATCTATCTAAAGGCCTGAGGCGAAACCTAAGCTTATGAAAAAACCAACGAAAATGCCGAAGCAGGAATTGGCTGGATCACTGGCCGACTTCCTTTGCTTTGCCGTCTACTCGACCAACCTCGCATTCAACCGGGCCTACAAGCAGCTCTTCGAAGAGCTGGGGATCACCTATCCCCAGTACGCCACGCTCATTGCGCTGAACGAGGCAGGCGATCAGACGGTCGGTGAATTGGGCGACAAGCTCTTCCTGGAATCGAGCACGCTAACGCCTTTGCTCAAGCGGCTTGAAGCGGCGGGCTATGTGACGCGCCGGCGCGACGCCGAAGATGAGCGGCAGGTGCGCGTCAGCCTCACGGCTGAGGGCAAAGCCATTTTCGAGCAGGCGTTCTGCGGACGTGAATCCGTCATCGAAGCGACCGGACTCGATCCAGACACGTTCGTGCGCCTGCAGCGCGATCTGATCACGTTGCGCGACAATCTCTTGGCGGCGTCGACCAAGTAGTGAGCGGTGCTCGAGCGATGTGGCGGGCGGGGGCATGAGAGCAACTCCTAGTTTTGCGATGAGGATCAAGCGGTCGGGATCGTGCCGCCGTCGATGACAAACTCCGCGCCGGTGATGGAGGCGGCGCGCGACGAGGCAAGGAAGGCAATGAGATCTGCGACTTCCGACGGCTGCGCTGGACGTCCCAACGGAATTCCGCCGAGCGAGTTCATGATGATCTGCTTCGCGCCATCGCGATCCGTGCCTGCGCCTAGCGCGACGCGGTCCAGGAACTCAGCGCCGTTCTCGGTTTCGATCCATCCCGGCGACACCCGCACGACGCGCACGCCCTTGGGCGATACTTCTTTGGAAAGGCTCTTACTGTACGTCGAGAGTGCAGCCTTGGCCGCCGCGTACGCCGTTGTGGATTGCGGCAGCGGCAACGTCCGTTGGATCGAGGTTACGTGAATAACGACGCCGCTTCCGCGAGCGACCATAGCTGGGAGAAGGGCCCGGTCGAGCCGCACGGCGGGCATAAGATTGAGATCGATCTCCTTTCTCCACTCATCATCGCCCAGCGCAGCGAAACCACCAGCGGGCGCTGAAGAGCCGCCAAGCATGTTCACGAGGACGTCGATATCGCCCAAACGTTCACGCGCGATGTTCGCAAATGCTGCGCAACCTTCCGCGGTGGTTAGATCGGCGGCGACGAATAGCTCTTCAGGGAAATCAGACGGACGGGTGCGTGCGGTCGTGAGCACGCGAGCGCCGAGTTCGCGGAAAAGCGCGACAGTGGCCGCGCCCGCGCCTCGTGTGCCTGACGTGATGAGCGCGCTCTTGCCATGTAGATCGATAAACGGGCTCATGCGCCAATCTCCAGAGTTGCGATTGCATTGTCCTTCAGGGTGAACGTGAAGCTCAACGTGATCGGACTACCTGCAAACTTGCCGCGCACTTCGGCGAGAACGGTCACGCGCTCGCCGGCGCCGGAAATCTCACGTGGTTCTGAAATGGCTTCGTATTGCGCCTTGGTGGCGCGCCACCATGCAGCGATCGCTTCCCGCCCGACGAGAGTTTTGCCCTCGTCTTTGACGATCGCATCAGGCGCGAAGGCGCTGATCGGAGCGGGCCCGCCGAGATGGGCATCGGCGTCGAAATAGGCCTGGATGGGGGATGGGAGTTTCATTTGTCGTCTCCTGTTGGTGAGCCACAACTTACGGCTCGACATCCGTCGCGATAATCGGGATAAAAGCGGACCATACATTGCGAAATACGGGACAATGTACCGACCAGGCCTTGGCGAACTCGAAGCCGTGATTGCGATCGCCCGCGAGGGTTCGTTTCGCCGGGCCGCGCTCGCGCTGGGCATGTCCACGACGGCGCTCAGCAATGCCGTCGCAAAGCTTGAGACCAATCTTGGCGCGCGGCTCTTCAATCGGACGACGCGCAGTGTCTCTTTGAGCGATGCGGGGCGAGCGTTCGTCGAGCAAGTTTCGCCCGCCTTGCGCGACATCCAAGACGCCATGGCGGGCGTGCGCTCGCAGCAGCAAACGCCGTCAGGGATGTTGCGGATAAATGCGTTCGCGGCGGGCGCACGCGAGATCATGTCTCCGCTCGTGCTCGAATTTCTGCGCCTCTACCCGGATGTGCACGTCGACCTCGTCACCGAGGGGCGCTTAGTGGACATCGTCGCAGATGGATTTGACTTGGGCGTGCGTCGGGCCGATCTCGTTCCTGCCGATATGATCGCGCTCCCGGTAGGTCGTGTGCAACGCTATGCCGTCGTGGCGTCGCCGACCTATCTCAAGGCGCACGGAAAGCCGCAAACGCCGTCGGATCTTTATGCGCACCAGTGCATTCGCATCCGCTTGCCGAACGGCGCCTTGTTTCGTTGGCATTTCGAGAAGCGCGGTCAGGTGGCGCAAATCGATGTGAAGGGGCCGCTCACATTGGATGAAGCGAGCCTCTCACGGGCCGCTGTCCTTGACGGCGTGGGAATTGGCTTTTTCCTGGAACAGGATGTGCGCCCCGACATCGAAGGCAAGCGTCTCACGCGACTGCTCGAGGATTGGACGCCGCCGCTTGCTGATCTTTGCCTTTATTATCCAAGTCGCCGCAATCCCTCCGCCGCGCTCAAGGCGTTTGTCGGGCTGGCGCGTCAATTTAGTAAGCGTCGAAAATCATAGAGGTCGAGAGCGCGGTAGCGGTGGGCCGACATTGGCCCCGAGCGACTCAATTCGAATGTCGCCTTTCGGCGAGTTCAGGCAAGGATCGGAATCGGTAATGTCCGGTATGCCCGCCATCTGAGATGACGGCCGCAAAGGTGCAAATTTCGCCCGGCGTTGGCGAGAGGCCGTAAGCGGCGGCTTCGCCCCACATGCCAAAGGTCGGCGTGAGCTGGCATGGTGAT
>CAZMRN010000001.1:74749-80713 GCA_964568575.1 uncultured Caulobacteraceae bacterium | reverse complement strand
CAGACGCCTGGCGGTTGCGGCGCCGATGCCGCGCGAAGAGCCTGTGACGATCGCAGCGCGCGCGGCGCCGGAGCGCGCTCTGGGCCGCTCGCGCGCGGTTTGCGCAGATGCTGCGCTCGCCGCGGCGATGGGCGCAGCTGCGGCTGCAAGCGCCAGGAATGTGCGGCGGGAGTTTTCAAATTCGGACATGGGCGTCTCCTTGGTTGATCACGATGCTGCGTGTGAAGGACCGCGCGCGGCGGCGACGCGGCGATTGGCGATGAGGATGGCGCACCCTGCGGCGACGCTTGCGGCCGGACCGATCAACAGGCCGAGGCCGAGCGCGTTGGGCATGTCCGCTGCGGTCGCCGCATCGCTGATCAGCCCGACAAGCACGGGCGCGAGCGCCGGCCCGAAGAGCCCCGAGCCGATCATGATCAGGCTCGTCGCCATCGCCTCTTTGCCCGGACCCGCCATCAGGTGGGCGGCGCCGAAACCCCACGGCAACAGGAAGGCGAAGGACAACATGCCTGGCGTCAACAAGGCGATCGACATCCAGCCCGCGGGCGCGAACAACGCCGCCGCGGTCGTCACGCTCGCGACGAGGAACAGCACGCCGGGCGGGCCAAGCACGCGGCCGGAACCGGAGCGAACCGCACGGTCGAACATTCGTCCGCCGATCATCGTTCCCGCGATGCCGGTCAAGCCTTGCAACAGACCAAACGCCAAGCCGACTTCGCTGGCGCTATAGCCATAGGTGCGCATCAGGAACGGCGCGCCGAAGGCGTAGAACGGCGCCGCGGCGAAGCCTGCAGCCACCGCGCCGATGAACAACCAGCGAAAGGCGTCCGTGTTGAGCAGCCGGAAGCTCGACTGGAAAAAGCCCTCGGCGGCGACAGACGCGACCCTCATCGGCGGCGTGGCGCGGATCGCGACAAACGTGAGCGCCGCGAGCAGCGCGCCGATCACGCCGGCGCCGAACAGCGCCGTTCGCCAGCCCAGCGTGTCGGCGACGGCGCCGCCGACGGCGAAACCGACCATCGTGCCCACGGGAATGCCCATGGCGAAAACGCCGATCGCCAAGCCGCGGCTTTCCGCGCTCACCTGTCGCGCGATGATGGCGTGCGCCGCCGGCGCGCCGCCCGCTTCGCCCAGCGCAACGCCGAACCGGGAGACCGCGAGGAGCGCGAAACTCGTCGCCAGCCCGCCGAACGCGGTCATCGCGCTCCACACGAGCAGACAGCCGATGAGCAGCGCGCGCGGCGAGCCGCGATCGGCGATGCGCGCGAGCGGCAACGACATCAGCGAATAGCAGACCGCGAACGCCAAGCCGTTGACGAGGCCAAGCTGGGTGTCGCTCAGCCCAAGATCGGCTTTGATCGCCTCCGCCAGGATGAACGGAAGAAAGCGGTCGATCTGGCTCAGCATGCTGACAAGGAACAGCACCGAGAGAAGCGTCCAAGCATTGGCGCTGGAGGTCATCGGCCGGCGCCGTCATTGCTGGGACACGCATCAAAGCGCACACCGGTCAGCTGCTCGGATGCTTGCCACAAGCGCGCAGCGACGGACGCGTCTTTGGCCTGCGGCGCGACCCGTGACGGCGCTGGATAGCCGCGCGTCTCACGCATCCGATCGGGCCCGTAAAACCCGCCTGGCCGCGCATCCGGCGACGTCGCCGCGAACAGCGTCGGCAGCGCGCCCTGGGCCGGCGATTGCATCGTCATCCGAACCAATCGAAAGACCGGATTGATCTTGCCTTCGGCGCCCGGCGCCTTCAGCAGGAGCTCGGTTTTCGACAGACCCGGGTGCGCCGCGAGGCTCGCAATCCCCCAACCGCCGGAATCGCTTTGCCGTTGCAGTTCGTAGGCGAACATGAGGCAGGCGAGCTTCGATTGACCATAAACGGGCATCGGGTCGTACCGCCGCTCGGCCTGCAGATCGTCGAAATTGATCGCAGCGGCGTGCGCGGCGACGCTTGACAGCGTGACGACGCGCGCGCCCGCTGCGTTGCGCAACAGCGGCAGAAGATGCGCCGTCAAGGCGAAGTGCCCGAGGTGATTGGTGCCGAATTGAATCTCGAACCCGTCGATGGTTTCGAGGCGCTTCGGCGGGCGCATCACGCCGGCATTGTTGATCAGGAGGTCCAGGCTCGCGCTTTGGCTGCGCATGCGCGCGCCGAAATCCGCAACGGAGCTGAGACTCGCCAGATCGAGATGTTCAAACCGAACGTTCGCATAGGCGACCTGCGCCCGGATCCTGTTGGTCGCCTCTGCGCCGCTCTGCGCATTGCGCCCGGCGAGGATGACCGCTGCACCTGCGCGCGCGAGCGCCAGCGCGGTCTCGAAGCCCAATCCGCCCGTCCCTGTGACGATCGCGCAGCGCCCCCGTTGCGACGGCATATCGTCGGCGGTCCAGTTCACCATCGGTGCGTGTCCTCCATCGCGCAGCCCCGGTTGCGTCGATGCGCGGCACCATGTCGGGCGGATGGCCTTGGCGCACACCCAATCCCGCGAAAAATTTGCCTAATCCTCCAGCACTGGTGGACGCGCATGCCGCCGGTCTCTATTTGTCGCCGGGATCGGACACCACGAGAGGCGTTGCGCGATGGCTCCCTTGAAGGAAGCGCTTGAGGCTTTCCTCGCGACGCGCGAAGGCGACGGCCGCGTTTTCTTCACGCCGATCGACGGGCTTATCGTGATGCGCCACACAGAACCGGCGCAGCCCGGGGACGCGCAACACGGATTATACACCCCGTCCCTGTGCGTGGTCGCGCAAGGCGCAAAGCAGATCACGCTCGGCGAGAACGTCTTCGATTACGACGAAGGCGCTGCGCTGGTGGTGAGCGTTGAAGTCCCCGCGATGGGGCGCGTGACCCGCGCCTCGCGCGACGCGCCCTATCTCGGCATAACGATCGGGCTCGACATCAGCGTCATGCACGAGGTGCTGGAACAACTCCCATCCCCGCCCAAACCGACATCGGAGCGCTTGGGGGTGTTTGTCGAGCGCCTGTCAGAGCCGATGCTCGATTGCGTCGTCCGTCTCGCGCGCCTGCTGCCGACGCCCGATGCGATCGCCATTCTCCACCCGCCGCTGATGAAGGAATTGTGCTTCCACCTTCTCACCGGGCCCAATGGCGGAGAGGTGAGCAAGATTGCGCGCGCCGAAAGCCACACCCGGAAAATCGCCGACGCCATTCATTTCGTCCGGAAGAACTTCATGCGACCCATTCGGGTCGAGGAAATGGCGGGGGTCGCCGGGATGAGCGCGTCGTCGTTTCACGAGCACTTCCGGACGCTGACGGCGATGTCGCCTCTGCAATACCAGAAGCATTTGCGCCTGTTGGAAGCGCGGCGCCTGATGATCGTCGAGGCCGCCAGCGTGACGGGGGCGGCGTTGCAGGTCGGCTATGAGAGCGTGTCCCAATTCAGCCGCGAATATGCGCGCATGTTCGGCGCGCCGCCCAAACGCGATCGCGACGCGATGAAAGCCCTCGTGGCGCACGCCTGAACGCGCCCGCGAGGGCTATGTCGGCAGGCCGCCCGGCCACAGCCGTTCCAAGCGTCTCATGCGCCATGGACAGCGCGCTCCCGATCCGCACGCCGCGCCAAGGCTCAAGGCGCGCAGCCCATGTCAGGCCGTGAACGCCGCGATCGCCGTGCGTTCGGGCTCGCGACCTTGAGCAGGCGCAATCCGTGGGACGGACCCAAGCGATCTTGCGAGGCGTCCCCGAACCCTATGCTTCAGCGCTGAGGGACCACGCCTTCGGGCGATACCTCAAGAGGCCCAATTCAGCCGCCTGCCCGGGCGCGCAGACGCCTGCGCTTGCTCTGACCGGCCCAACATTGCCGCCGCCAAGCCCTACGCGACTGCCCAACCCCTTGGCTTCAACAGGGTTCGACTGCAAGCTCGCGGCAGCTTCCGCGCCGCCAATCGAGCTTGTCATGAAGAACGCCAAGGAGAAGTTCGCGCCGCAGCTGCGCCAAACCCTGTTCACCGACTTCCCAGGGTATCTGGCGGCATCGCGCAGAATAGGCATAGAACTCGATGCCGCGTATGGGTTGGAGGCAGGGTGGAAAGCGCCGCTCATGGCCTGGACAGCGCCCAAAGGGTTTGACGCTCCCACGACGCGGGACAGCCATTACGCCATCATCTTCTTTCGCTACACCACGCCCGAAGCGATGGTGCGGAGACTTGACGGTCGCAATCGCGCGCGCTCGGCACGGCCCTTGGATCAAAGCGTCACGCTGCAATATCCCGGCATCGACGACCACTATTTCAGCCCGCGATCGTGCGATTTTTCTCATCTTTTCCTGCCGAAATCCTTAGTAGACGGTCTCGCCGAAAGCGCCATGAACAAGCCGGCGCGCATTCGTGAGGACATCGTATTCCATCAGGATCCGAGCTTTCTGAGATTAGCGCTGGCTTACGCCCAACGCGCGCAGGACCCGCGCGATCCGCCTTCTGCAATCGAGATGGACGCCCACGCGACGCTTCTGTGCATCGAGTTGTTGAAGCGCTACGATGCTGCGCCTCGCATGAGCACTGCGACCGGCGCCCTTGTTGCATCGCGGATGCGCCGGCTCACTGAATTCACCCACGCCCATCTTGGAGAGCGCCTCACCCTTGAGGATATGGCCAACGCAGCGGGTCTTTCGGTGTATCACTTCTGCCGCAGCTTCAAACGCACAATAGGGATCACGCCGCATCGCTGGCTGATGCGTCTGCGCATCGAGCGCGCGCGCAGCTTGCTGCTCAACCCAAACGCCACCATCGCGGACGTCGCCTTTGAGGTCGGCTTTCAGGACCCCAGCCATTTCGCGCGCGCCTTCCGCGCCGAGACCGGCTTTGCCCCACGGGACTATCGCGGGCGTGAATGCCGCTGAGCCATCGCTCAGGATTGACTTGAGCTTGATCATTTTTGGCGACCGGCGCCGCGCGATGCGGTTCCGCTTGACGACCACGCTGGCGCTCTGGCGGCGCGACTGCACTCTTGTGCGCCCCCACTCAGCGTTCAATGGCGCAACGCGAGCCGAAGCGCGCGATCGATCCGCGGGCGCCTGGCCCGGCTCGTCGGCCTGCCGGTTCAGCCGCCCCTCGCCGTCGGAGCTCGAACCGGCGCGATACGATCACCTCTCTGATCGGGCGCGAAATCCGAAGGGCGCGCGCCATCACGTCTTTACGCCCGCCGCCCATCCTTTGTGCCCGAAACAGACAAGCGTACTGTCGTCTTTGCGTAACTTTATTGGCTATTCCGCAAATACCGGCGAACGTCGCCGCCCCTGAATCATTCCCACTCAATTGTCCAAAACGTCGGAATTCCCAGCATTTCCAACGAAACCAGAGGGATCGTGCAGCTTTTTACCGACAGAATTACCGACAATAATTGCGTTTTGTCGCGAACGCCGGCGAACGGTACAGTGGGAGGATAAATCGTTTGCCTTTCAGCGCGTGGACTGATGCTGACGCTACCACGTATCGCCAAACGGGCAAAGACGGAGTCCGCAATGAAGACCGAAGTGTCGCGTCGAGTGAGATCACCCATCGCTACAACGGCGAGCTCGTCCTGCGCGCCGCAAAGCCGCCTCGCCTCTCGCTGCATACGCCGGGAGGAATTGCGGCGTCTCGTTCCACTGAGTGACACGACAATCTGGGAGATGGAGCAGCGCAACGAATTCCCGCGCCGGTTTCCGATTACTTCGCGTGTTGTGGCTTGGGATTTGGCGGAGGTTGAAGCCTGGATTGAACAAAGGCGCTGCGTCCGCGAGGGCGGCAAGGTTGTCCGAGCACCGGCTCCGGATGTGCGCCGCCGGAAGATTCGCCCGACACGTGTGAGCTCGTAGATGCGCAGGGGCGTCTGATTGCACGACTATAGGGCACGCCTGCCGGTTTGAGCATGAGCGCCTGCCATCGTGCTCGGCGGCGTCAAGGCACGCTTCGCTTTCCACCCTGACGCCGCCTGCGCGCGATGGCGTCCTGGAGGTGTCG
>CAZMRN010000001.1:0-74649 GCA_964568575.1 uncultured Caulobacteraceae bacterium | reverse complement strand
AAGAACGCAGGGCTTTGTCTTGGCTCAGCGGCGCAGCGTGCGCCTCCGGCGCGGGTCGAACACAGGGCTGATGATCAGCCAGCGTTTACATCGCAAGCCTCGTCAATCCTGCTCCTCAAGCAGAGAGCGCAGCATCCATGCTGTCTTTTCGTGGACGTTGAGGCGCTGCGTCAGCAGGTCCGCCGTCGGTTGATCATTGGCGCTTTCGACCAGAGGAAAGATGCCACGCGCGGTGCGTGCAACAGCTTCGTGCCCTTTGACCAGAACGCGCACCATCTCCAGCGCCTTCGGCGGCTTGGCGGGCGCATCCTTCACCGAACTGAGGCGGCCGAACTCGCCATAGCTTCCCGGCGCATGATGGCCAAGAGCACGAATCCGCTCGGCGATCGGGTCGACCGCATTCCACAATTCCGTGTACTGGGTCATGAACATCACATGCAGCGTGTTGAACATCGGCCCCGTCACGTTCCAGTGGAAATTGTGCGTGGTCAGGTAGAGCGTATAGGTATCAGCCAGGAGCTTCGAGAGCTCGGCGGCGATCTGCGCGCGATCCTCCTCCGAGATGCCGATTTCGATATGTCTCGCGTCTGCTTTCGCCATGTTCGTGTTCCTTTTCTTCACCCGCTCAATTTCGCGCTCAATGCAATGCGGCCCGGATAACGGAAGCGACCGCCAGTAGCGCGATGACGCTGCCCGCCCAAATGCCGACGAACCAGAGCCACTGGCGAACGCGTGTCGACATCAGTGATAACCCTCCGAACCGACCTTTCCGCGAAACACCCAATAGGACCATGCCGTGTAGGCTAGAATGATCGGCAGCATCAAAGCGGCGCCGACAAGCATGAAGACCTGGCTTCGCTGCGGGGCCGCCGCTTCCCAGATCGATAGCCGAGCTGGAATGACATCTGGCCAGATCGATATGCCGAGGCCAACGAGACACAGGCCGAACAATGCGAGCGCCAGGAAAAAGGGCTGCGCGTCCTTCTTCATCCGCAGGCTGCGGTAGAACAGAATGGTGACGATCAGCGTTGCGAGCGGAACTTGCGCGGTTGCAAGCACGCCCGGAAAACTCAACCAGCGCGTATGGTACTGCGCCTCCAGCGTGAGCGTGGCGAGACTGATTGCGCCGATCATCACCAGGAGGCCAATGCAGAGACGACCGGCGTACGTCACGGCCTGACGCTGCAAGCCGCCTTCGGTCTTCCAGTTCAGCCAGCAGGCGCCGAGCAGACTATAGCCAACCAGCAGACCGAAGCCCGTCAGGATGCTGAAGGGAGACAGCCAATCCCACCAACCGCCTGCGTAGCTGCGGCCTTCGACATTGATGCCCTGCAGAAGCGCGCCCAACGCCACACCCTGGGCAAACGTCGCCACGATGGAGCCCACCGTAAAGGCCCGATCCCAGAAGGCGCGATGCGCCGGGTCACGCCAGCGAAACTCGAAGGCGACGCCGCGGAAAACCAGACCAAGAAGCATGGCGATCATTGGCGCATAGAGCGCGGGCAGCACGATCGCGTAGGCGAGCGGAAACGCGGCGAAGAGCCCGCCAACGCCCATCACCAGCCACGTCTCGTTACCATCCCAGACGGGCGCGATGCTGTTCATCGCCGTATCGCGATCCTTCCCGACCTTGAAGAAGGGAAAGAGAATGCCGATGCCAAGATCGAACCCGTCCATCACCACATAGGCCACAATGGCGAAGGCGATGATCAGCGCCCAGATGATCGTCAGATCCATCACGCCTTCTCCTTGCCTGTGGCTTCACCGATAGCGCCGTCGCCCGACAGGACTTGCGCGGCCGGCGTGATGCCGGCGCTGCGGATCGGCGCGTGACCAAGCGGCGGCTCATGCGCCTCAGGAGGCTTCTTCATCAGCCCCAGCAAATACCAGACGCCCATGCCGAAGACGGCGAAATAGACCACGACGAATGCCAGCAGCGAGGCGGCGACCGCAGGCGCATCGAGCGGCGAGGCGCTATCGGCCGTGCGCAGGAGGCCGTAGATCGTGAACGGCTGGCGCCCCACTTCCGTGACAGCCCAACCCGCGAGCACCGCGATCAACCCAGACGGCCCCATCACAAGCGCGAACCGATGCAGCAGGGGCCATTCGTAGAGCTTCCCGCGCCAGCGGGCGATCAGACTCCAGACCCCAATGCCCAACATCAAGAAGCCAATACCGACCATGATACGGAACGCCCAGAATACGATGGCGACGGGCGGTTCGTTCTCGTCAGGTATCGTGTCGAGGCCTGCAAGCGGCGCATTCCAATCATGCTTCAGAATCAGCGAAGACGCATTCGGGATTTCGATCGCATAGTCGACACGTCTTTCCTCACTGTTCGGGATGCCGAACAGGATGAGCGGCGCCCCGTCCGGATGACTCTGATAGTGGCCTTCCATCGCCATCACCTTGGCGGGCTGGTGCTCAAGCGTGTTGAGTCCGTGCATGTCGCCAGCGAAAATCTGCATGGGCGCAACGATGGCAGCCATCCACATCGCCATGGAGAACATCTTGCGCGCGCCGGGATTGTGCTTGTCCTTGAGCAAGTGCCATGCGCCAACAGCGCCAACGATGAACGCGGTGGTGAGGTACGCGGCGAGCAGCGTGTGGACGAGCCGATAAGGGAAGCTCGGATTGAAAATGATAGTCAGCCAGCTGTCGCCCGGCAGGAACTGTCCGTTCTCGCCCATCTCGAAACCGACCGGCGTCTGCATCCAGCTGTTTACGGACAGGATCCAGAACGCGGAGATGAATGTGCCGACGGCGACAGCCAAAGTCGCGACGAAGTGCAGCTTCCGCCCAACCTTGTTGATGCCGAACAGCATGACGCCAAGAAAGCCGGCCTCAAGAAAGAACGCCGTCAGCACTTCATAGGCCATCAGCGGACCGATGACCGGCCCCGCCTTGTCTGAAAACACCGACCAGTTGGTGCCGAACTGGTAGGACATGACAATGCCGGAGACGACGCCCATGGCGAACACGACAGCGAAGATCTTCAGCCAGTAGCGGTAGAGGTTGGCGTAAACGCCCTGCCCGGTTTTCAACCAAAGACCCTCAAGCACTGCGAGGTAGCTTGCGAGGCCAATGGAAAAGGCCGGAAAGAGAAAGTGAAAGCTGACCGTGAAGGCGAACTGAATTCGCGCGAGGATCAGGGCCCATTCTTGTTCGATCACGACGCCCCACTCCGTTGCTGTCTTGCATTGCCGTCGAGGGCATAGGCACCCGGGCCGCGCGCCCAGATGAGCAAGAGTGCGCCAAGAATGGCGACATTCTTGAACAGCGGTCCCACATGCTCAGGATCGGGCACGACGTGAATGGCGATGGTGACGGGCACAAGCGTGACAAAGAGCACCAGCGCAGATGCGCGGGTCAGAAAGCCGAGCGCAATGGTCACGCCAGCTGCGACGAACGCGGCGCCTGAAAGCCAAAGCAAAACCGAAGGATCGCCGATGACGCGCACGACGCTGCGCCATGGCGAGTCCTCCATCCGTGCAAGCATCATCTCATGCTGGCGGAAGTGTCCAAGTCCGCCAATGATGAAGATGAGACTCGTAAGCACTCGGAAAACCGGATCGACCAGCGCTTTCGTTTTCTCTCCTGGCTCAAGCCAGCGCTCAATGGCTGCAACCATGCCGATCCTCCTTCCGCGCAATTCCTCAGCCGATCATTGTCGTCCGCAGATACGGACGATGGGCGGTCCACCCCTGTGGGAACAGGCCACGCGCTTCCTCATCCTTGATCGACGGCGGGATGATCACCTCCTTGCCCATCACCCAATCCGCCGGCGTTGCAATCCGGTGCTTGTCGCTCACCTGCAGAGCATCGATCACACGCAAGATTTCATCGAAGTTGCGTCCGACACTCATCGGATAGGTCATGGTGAGTCGGATTTTATGGGCCGGGTCGATGATGAAGACAGACCGAACGGCGGCCGTCTCACTCTGCTCCGGGTGGATCATGTCGTAGAGGCGCGCAATCGACAGATCGGCGTCGGCGACAATTGGAAACTTCAGGCTCGTCTTCTGCGTGTCGTTGACGTCTTCGATCCAGCGCCGATGTTCTGCGGCCGTATCGGTGGAGAGCCCGAGCGGCTTGACGTTCCGTTTTTCGAATTCCGCGGCAAGTTGTGCTGTGCGCCCCATCTCCGTGGTGCAGACCGGCGTGAAGTCAGCCGGGTGGCTGAAAAAGAACACCCAACTGCCCTCGGACCAAGCGTGGAGGCTGAGTGGGCCGTTTTGTGTATCAGTGGCGAAGTCGGGGGCGATGTCGCCGATATGTAGCGTCATTGGGAATAGTCCTTTCAAAGGTGCACGTTTCCGGGATCGGCTACGTGGAATTCCGGCAACGGCCGGTAGCGAAATCTGTCAAATCCAACCTCTCGGCGTTTCAGCATTGATGTGGGCGTCCCTGTCCGCAGCATCCTCTTCGCGCGACAGCGTGTTGAAGGCGTCGTTCTGCGAGAGCCACACTTTGCCGGAGAGCTCGGCAAGAAAGTTTGAGCGCTTGAGGCGGTCCATCACGGGGCCTTTCACCTCGGACAGGTGAAGCTTGACACCTGTATCCTTGAGCCGGTGATTGATCGCCTCAAGACTTTCAAGAGCCGACGCATCAATCGCGTTGACGGCGGAACTCATGACGATGAGATGCTTGATCTTCGGGCGTTCGGCCACTTCGTCGAGCACGAACTCTTCCAGCCAACGCGCGTTGAGATAGGTCAGGCTCTCATCGACCCGGATCGTCAGCACGCGCGGATCGGTGAAAACGTCATGCCGCTTCACATTGCGGAAGTGCTCGCTGCCCGGCACGCGTCCAACGACGGCGGCATGAGGACGTGACGCGCGCCAGATGAAGAGCGCCAGGCTCACGCCAACGCCGGCAATGACACCCGGCTCCACGCCAATGAGCAGCGTGACGCCTATTGTCGCCATCATCGCCGCGAAGTCCGCGCGCGAATAGCGGAAGACTTCGACCGGCTTCTTCAGATCGACCAGGCTGAGCACGGCGACGATGATGGTCGCTGCGAGCGTGGCGATCGGCAAAGATGCAAGCAAAGGCGTCAGGAACAGCGCCGCGATCAGGATGCCCACCGCCGTGAAAGCGCCGGCCGCCGGCGTCTCCGCGCCAGCATCGAAATTGACGACCGAGCGCGCAAAGCCGCCCGTCACTGGATAGCCACCCGTGAAGCCAGCCGCGATGTTCGCCGCGCCAAGTCCGATGAGTTCCTGATCGGGGCTGATGCGTTGGCGCTTCTTGGCGGCCAAGGTCTGCGCCACGGAAACGCTCTCAACAAATCCGATGACGGAAAGCAGAAGCGCCGGTATCGCCAGGCGCCCCCAGAGCTCGGCGTCAAATACGGGAACGGTCAGCGGCGGCAGGCTTTGCGGAATCTCGCCAACAACCCGTACGCCCTGCGCTTCCAGATCGAGCAACACAACAGCGAGGATCGACGCGGCCACGGCCGCGATTGGTCCCGCTTTGGCGATCAGTTCGGCCGGCCGCGCCTTTAGGCCCACGCGCATCAGCACGGGCTTCAATCCCTTGCGTACCCAGAACAGGAATGCCGTCGCCACGACGCCAATAACGAGGGTCGGAAGGTTCACGTCTCTCGCGTGCGCAATCAGCGAAACGAACAGCTCCGGCATAGCTTCGCCGCTCGCTTGCACGCCGAGGATCGACTTTACTTGGCTGGTGGCGATGATGATTCCACTTGCCGTGATGAAGCCGGACACGACGGGATGAGAGAGCAGATTGGCGAGAAAGCCAAGCCGCAGCACGCCCATGAGCAGGAGCATGGCGCCTGAGAGGAAGGCGAGAATGAGCGCAGCCTCGATGAACGCCGCGCTTCCGGGCGGCGCTACATCGCTCGCAGCAGCCAGCGTCATCAGCGAAATGACCGCGACTGGTCCGACCGCCAGCGCGCGGCTGGTTCCGAAAACAGCGTACGCCATGATCGGCGCGATGGAGGCGTAAAGCCCGATCTCCGGCGGCAGGCCCGCAAGCATCGCATAGGCGAGACTTTGCGGGATCAGCATGATCGTCACGATCAGCGCCGCAAGCAGATCGTTCGTCAGCGTGGCGCCGCCATAATTGCGGCCCCATTCGAGGATCGGGAAATAGCGCGCCAGAGCGTTCACCTTCAGGCGCCGATCATGTGCGGCTTCACCATCCACTCGCGGCCCTTGAGCATGCCGTTCCAGTAGACCGGCGGCAGGATGGTGTCCTTAAGCAGCCAGGAAAGACGCGACGGCCGCGTGCCGTCGATGAGCCAGTTCGGAAAACTTGGCAGCAGCTTGCCGCCATAGCCGAACTCGGCGAGCACGATCTTGCCGGCTTCGACTGTCAGTGGGCAGCTGCCATAACCGTCATAATCCGCAACCGGCGCATCGCCTTTAAGTGCTGCAAGCGCATTGACCGCGACCACGGGCGCCTGCTTGCGCGCAGCTGCAGCTGTCTTAGCATTGGACGCCGAACAGGCGTCGCCAAGTGCGAAGACATTGGCGAAGCGCGGATGCTGCAGCGTTGCTTCGTTGACTTCAATGAAGCCGGACGCCGCCGCAAGGGGCGAGGCGCGAACGAAGTCAGGCGCCACTTGCGGCGGAACAACATGGATCATGTCGAACCGCTCTTCGACCTGCCGGGTATCATCGCCGTGCTTCTGCTCGAACACAGCGGTCTTCGTAGCGCCATCGATCGCGACGAGTTTAGATGCGAAATTCAGGTGGGCGTCATAGCGTTCAACATAATCCATCAGCGCGGGCACATAAGCGGCGACGCCAAACAGCACCGCGCCCGCCGTATGAAACTGAACGTCAATATTCTTCAGAACGCGCGCCTGTTCCCAGCGGTAGCAGGACAGGTACATCGCCTTCTGTGGCGCGCCGGCGCACTTGATCGGCATGACCGGTTGGGTGAAGAGCGCGCGTCCGTTCTTCAGCGTCTTCACCAGCCGGTTGGTGTAGGGCGCAAGGTCGAAGTCATAGTTCGACGTAACGCCGTTTCGGCCCAGAGTGTCGGTGAGTCCCGGAATGGCCGCCCAATCGAGCTTGATCCCCGGGCACGCAATCAACACGCGATAGGCGACGTGGCCGCCATCGCACAACAACACCTTGTTTTCGTCCGGCGCAAAACCGCTTGCCGAGGCCTTGATCCACTCGACCCTGTGCGGGATCAGCTCCGCCTGCCGCCGCATCGTGAAGTCGCGGTCAAATACGCCCGCGCCGACCATCGTCCACCCAGGTTGATAATAGTGGACTTCACTCGGCTCGATGATGCCGATCGACGCATCGCGATTGCGCTTGCGAATGCTCGCCGCCGTCGAAATGCCGGCGCTTCCGCCGCCGACAATGACAATGTCAAACATCCGCGAGCCGCTTTCTTCTGGCTGAAGAAAGCCCGCCATTTGCGCGAGTTTGGCGGCGCGCGCGCCGGACCGGCAATAGGCGAGAATCGGGCCCGGAAGCGATGAAAGCGCCGCCTTCATGGCCGCCGCGGCGCCTTCGTTCTCTGATCCCGAAACAACGGGGATATGCGCGAAACCGAGCCCCGCGGCGCGCGCCGCGGTTTCGATGTCTTCCGCGGTACTCTGCCTCTGCTCCTCCTCGTCGGGACGATTGCAGATGATGGACCGATACCCTGCGCGCGCGATTGCTTCGATATCCGTCGGACGTATCTGCGCCGATGTTGCGATGCGTGGGTTGAGGCGTTTGATGTCCATCTTGGTTTCCTCCCGCGTTCGCGGTGCGTTGTTCAGCGTGTTGTGAAGCGATGCGCGGCGATGCCGCCGAACATGGCGAGCACGAAGATCCCGGCTTGAGCGGGCGCAATGGCGAGATCGGCGAGCGCCGGGCCTGGGCACAGCCCGCCGATACCCCACCCAGCACCGAAGAGTACGGCGCCGAGCACAAGGTTGCGGTCCAACTTGGTCGTCGCCGGCACGTCGAAGCGCTCTTCCGCAAAAGGCTTCGAAAGGCGCTTTTGCCACAACCAGGCGACCGCCATCGGCGCCATTGCGCCGACCATCACGAATGCGAGTGTTGGATCCCAATATCCGAAGAGGTCAAGAAACGCCTGAACGCGCGCGGGATCGCCCATGCCCGAGACGGCAAGACCCGCCCCGAAGAGCAAGCCAGCGGCCAAGGCGATGAGATCTGGCCTCATTGGCCTTTGCCGCGCGTTGAGAAGCCAAACGGCCTGTAGAGCGGACAAAAGCCAAAGAAGCTCGTCAGCAGAAACACCGCCGCGAGGACAGCGAGGACGATCGCAAGAGCGCCGCCAATGACGCCCGTGTACCAAAGGACCGCAACGGTCACTGCGAGCGCAGCGCGCGCCAACCGATCGACCATTCCCATATTCATTTTCACAGCGTGTTTCCTTCTCAGCCGTTCATGAAACCGAAGGCGCGCATCAGACCCACGGTCGCAAAACCGCTGGCCATGAACACTGCCGTCGCAACAAGCGAGCGCTGCGAGAGCCTCGATATTCCGCACACGCCATGGCCGCTGGTGCATCCCGATCCGAGCCGCGTTCCAAACCCCACCAACAGGCCGGCGATCACGAGTTGCACTGCCGACGTGGGAAACCGCGTCTCGATGCCGCCGAGCAGCGACGCTGCGAGCAGCGCGCCTAGGGGCAGACCGATAACGAACGCAATCGCGATGGGGCGCGGCGCGCCGGAACTGGAAAGTCCGGTCGCACGAGCCGCGAGACCACTCACGCCCGCGATACGGCCAAGGCCCAGCAGCATGATCGCGGCTGCAAGCCCGATCATGAGCCCGCCGAGAAATCCCTCGACCGGCATGGCGTGAGGGAACGCCGCGATCATACCAAATTCACCGGAAGCTTCAGGTAGACGACGCCGTTCTCTTCCGCCTGCGGGAGGTGTCCGGCGCGCATATTCACTTGCACGGACGGCAGAATGAGCCGCGGCATCGCCAGCGTCGCATCGCGCGCCTCGCGCATCGCGACGAATTCATCCTCGCTCACGCCGTCATGGATGTGGACGTTCGCTTTCCGCTCGGCTTCGACCGCGCTCTCCCAGACATATTCCGTACGACCGGAAGGCAGATAGTCGTGGCACATGAACAACCGCGTTTGCGGCGGTAGCGACAAGATGCGGCGCGCCGAGCGATAGAGCGCACGCGCATCGCCGCCCGGAAAATCGGCCCGCGCTGTGCCGTAGTCAGGCATGAACATGGTGTCGCCGACGAACACGGCGTCGCCGATCACATAGGCGATGCAGGCCGGCGTGTGCCCCGGCACATGCAGCACGGTGACGCTGAGATTGCCGATCGCGAACTGATCGCCGTCTTTCCAGAGCTGATCGAAATCCGATCCATCGCGCTGAAATTCCGATCCGGCGTTGAAGAGTTTGCCGAAGGTATTCTGCACCGTGACGATGTGCTCGCCGATGGCGATCTTCCCGCCGAGCTTCTTCTGCAGATAGGGCGCGGCGGAGAGGTGGTCCGCGTGGGCATGCGTCTCAAGCAGCCAATCCACCGTCAGCCCCTGCTCGGCGACATAGGCGATCACGGCGTCCGCTGAGCCGAACGCGGTGCGGCCCGACGCAGGATCGAAATCGAGAACGCTGTCGATGATCGCGGCGCGGCGCGTTTCGCCGTCATGCACGACATAGGTGACCGTGTTGGTCGGCTCGTCGAACAGGGCCTTGATCACCGGGACGCCCGCTTGCGCCGCAGAAACCTGAGTACTGGCCTTCGCCAAGGCAGGATCAACCATGGGAGTCTCCTTACACCTCATATTTACATAAACTATGTAATTGTATAGTTTGATTGCGTCAAGCCTCGCTCGGAGGCAATGCGACCAAATGGGAAGTTCCGACGCGATGATCGAAGCGCACGTCAGCCAGACTCAACGCCCAGTTCGCCTGGGCGATCCCGCCCCGGATTTCGTGGCGCGCTCGACCCAAGGCGAAGTGAAGCTCTCGGCCTTCCGCGGGCGATGGCTGATCTTCTTCTCGCACCCGGCGGACTTCACCCCCGTGTGCACGACGGAGTTTGTGGCGCTGGCCAAGCGCCAGCCGGCCTTTGAAGCACTTGATTGCGCGCTCGTCGGTCTGTCAGTGGACAGTCTCTACGCACACCTCGCCTGGGTCCGGGCAATCGAGGCGCAGTTTGGCGTCAAGATCGACTTTCCGATCATCGAGGACCCCAGCATGGCGGTGGGCCGCGCCTACGGAATGATCGACGAAACCAGCGCCGATGCGATGGCGATGCGGTCAGCCTATTTCATCGATCCCGAAGGCGTCGTTCGGGCGATTACCTGTTACCCGCACAGCGTCGGACGCTCTGTCGATGAGATGCTGCGCATGGTCAGCGCGCTAAAGGCGGTAGAGGACGGCAAAGGGTTCGCCCCCGAGGGCTGGCAGCCCGGGGCGCCGCTGCTGGCCCTGCCCCCGGAAGATAGCGCGCGCGTTGAGGCTGGGCCGGACTGGTTTTGCCGGGTGCAAACATGACCGCCCTGTTTGAGGACCGCGACCTTGCAGCCAGCGTCTCGGAAAAGCTGAAAGTCTATGCGCAGCCGCAGCGGCTCATGATCATGAGCTGCCTGCTGAGCGGCGAACGCAACGTCGCCGAGATTGGGGCCGCGACCGGAATTGGCCAACCAGCATTGAGCCAGCAACTCGCAGAGCTGCGACGCGCCGATCTCGTCACCACGCGCCGTAAAGCAAAACAAATCTGGTACGGACTCGCCAATGACAGCGTGCGCATGTGCGTGCAGACTATGGAGACGGTCTTCGGCGGCGTTGGCGCGGCGCCAATGATCTTGCATCCACCGCGCGCTCAGGCGCGAAAAACCGCAGCGGGCGTAGCCGGATTCGCAAAAGTCACCTCTGGCTGAGTGCCGGAGCGAGCATCAAGCCGGTGAGGTCAAGCGCGTTTGCCGCGCCCCTCTCTTCCCGCAACCTTTTCGAACCGCTCCCACAATGCGAAGATCTTCCGTCATCCCTACGTCCGGGCGTACGCTAACAAGAGCGCCATGTCGCCAGCGTCTGCAGCCTTGAGCGCGCGGAAGTAAGTCTGGCGCGTCTCCGACGCCGCCACGATCGAACCCTGCCCCCCAGGTGAAGCGCTCTCGCCCGAGTTGAATTGCGAGCAAGTCGGCGGCAAGACGCGACCAGCGGCCATTGCCGTTTGGAAACGGATGGATGGCGACGAGCTTGTGATGAAAGCGCACGGCGATCTCGTCAGTCGGATAGGTTTGGTGCTCCACCCAATAGCGCGCGTCATCGAGCGCCTGGCGCAGCGCCGCTTCGCTCGTCCAATGGTCGACGCCTAAATTGCGGTCGCTGGTTACAGCCTGTCAGCTTGCGACAGGCTCTATGGCTATAACCTTTTTGGTCGTCCCGTGTGCGTCGCCGCCTTCGGCGGCCGGGCTCTTGCGCTGATTGCGGATCGCCGCTCTTCGGCAAGAGCACTTCATTGCCGGGCATGCAGATGGTTCGGGCTGGCGCCTTGCACGATCCGAGCGTCTACGCGCCTCAGATGATGGTGTACGCGAAACGGCGACACGCCTGGGTGCAGCACGATGAGAGGCCGCCAGCTTTCGACATGATGCCTCCCACCGGCGGCTGGACGCGCCGCCTCACAGCCGCCCGATAGGCGCGCTGGCGTAGCCCTTCGGCGAACCAATCGGGAATGCTTCAGCGCTTGGCAATCCATCCTTCGATGGATTGCCGGTAGGCTTAGTCTGCGCCAATCAAGGTTCGACTTCGGCGTGCAGCATCGCAGCGATCTGGTTGCGTGATGTTGCGCCGAGCTTCGAAAGGACCTTGTGAACGTGGTCTTTCACGGTAGCGACGCTGATGGAGAGTTCGCCAGCGATGGCGTTGTTGGATAGGCCGTACGCAAGCCTTGCGGCCACCTCACGCTCGCGGGGGCTCAGACTCGCCAAAACCGGCGCCGCGGGCGGCACGGGTCTCGCCACGACCATGGGTGCGCCCAGAGTTTCAACCGCTCGCATATCGATGGTGATCTGAAAGCGGCCAGCCTCTATCGCGCCCAAAGACGACAGAGCCGCCCAAGGCGCGCAAGATTCTCGTTCCGCGCAGAGCGACGTGAGTGCGGCGCGCAAATGACCAAGATCGTGATCGGTTATCATCGCCAAGCTTCGTGAAAGAGGAAATTCATGTCCGATACGCCGCCCACAGTCGCCGATTTCTTTCGCGCCATGCAAGCCGGATCAGCCGCAGCCGAGGATATGGAGCGCCTGTTCAGTGAGGATGCGACCTACGTCGAGCCTTTCAGCGGGCAACCGATCACGCACAACGGCAAGAGCGCGATCATGGCGGCGATGCGCCAGGGCTGGCAGAACCCGCTTCCGGATGTGACGATCAGCCTCGACCGCGTCGATGTAGCGGGCGAACTTGTGACGGTCGCCTGGACCTGCCGTTCGCCCGGCCTGCCCGGCGGCGAGGGACACGGGGTTAACCTGTTCACCTTGAAGGATGGAAAAATCCGGCGGCTCGAAACCCGTTTCGCGTGAGGTCGAAATACACGGGCACTGGGAGGTAACCTTTCGCCGCCCTGCCCCGAAGTCTTCTGCGAGCGCCGAAATGGCGCAGCCCTATCGCAGGAGCTTCCATGAACATCGTCTGCCGCTTCCTTCTCCTCATCGCCGTGGCAGTCGCCTTGCCGGGCGCCGCGTTCGCGGCTGAGTTTCGCGCCTTCGATCAGGCGGCATTTGCAGCGGCGCAGAGGGCGGGGCGGCCGATCCTCGTCGAGGTGGCGGCAGATTGGTGTCCCACCTGCCGGGCGCAGGCGCCCATCATTCGCGAGACCGCCGCCGATCCGGCGTTCGCAAACATGATCGTCTTCCGCATCGACTTTGACAGCCAGCGCGACGCCTGGCGTGGGCTCGGCGCACGCCGGCAATCGACGCTGATTGCGTTTGCGGGCGCACGCGAAACAGATCGCGCGGTGGGCGTCACCGATCAACGCCGCATCGCCGCTTTGATGCGCTCAGCCGTTCAATGACGCTGCTGACGCCCTTTCTCGCCTTTCTGGCGGGCGTGCTGACAATCCTGTCGCCCTGTGTGCTGCCGCTCGCGCCCATTCTCGCGAGCGGCGCCATGGCGCAGCACCGCTTCGGCCCCGCAGCGCTGGCGCTTGGTCTCGCGGCTTCGTTCTCGCTGGTGGGGCTATTCGTGGCGACCATCGGCTACGCCATTGGTCTCGACAATGACACGCTGCGCATCGCAGGCGCCGCGATCATGCTTGGCGTCGGCGCCGTGCTCGTCGTGCCTCGGTTTCAAATGGCGTTCGCCGGCGCGGCGGCGCCCATCAGCAATTGGGCCAATGCACGAACAGCGGGCTATGCCGGCGCGGGCTTGTTGGGACAGGCAGGCCTTGGCGCGCTGCTGGGCATTGTCTGGGCGCCGTGTGTCGGACCGACGTTGGGCGCGGCAAGCGTATTGGCGGCGCAAGGCGAAGACCTCGCCGGGGTCGCTTTCGTTATGGCGATGTTTGGATTGGGCGCCGCCATCGCACTCACCGCAATTGGCTACGGCGCGCGGGCGCTCATCACGCGCTATCGGGGTCGCCTGCACGCGGTGGGCGAAGGCGGCAAACGCTTTCTCGGTTGGGCGCTAATCGCTGTCGGCGTGCTGGTCTTCTCCGGCCTCGATCGCGCGCTTGAAGCTGCGCTCGTTGCGATCTCGCCCGATTGGCTCACAGCGCTCACCACACGGTTTTGAGGATGCGAACATGAAACTTGCAACAATCGCTTCTTGGATTCTCGCCGTCGGGTTCGCGGCAGCGCTGGTCTTCATGGTCGGGCTGCCAAAATTCATCGGCCCATCGCCAAACCCCATCTTCGCGCTCATTGCCGGGCGCTCGGGCGTCGATCTCTTTGAGCCTTACCTCCGCTATCTGACCGGCGCAGGCGAACTCGCCGCAGCCGTCCTGCTTGTCATTCCGCGCACACGCTTCTTCGGCGCGCTCGTCGCGGGCGCGATCACGCTTGCGGCGATCGGATTTCATCTCTCGCCCTTACTCGGCATCGCCATTCCCGCAATGGATCAGCTCGTTCCGCTGTTGCAGCAAGGTAAGAGCGTCGCCGAGATCGATGCTATGAACCTTCCGACCGACGGCGGTGGGCTGTTCATGATGGCGCTTGCGTTTCTCGCAATTGCCGCGGCGTTGCTGTGGCTTGAGCGTCCCAGGCCGAAGGCGGCGTGACGTGCACGGCGCGGCGTTCGTTGCTGTGGCGTTCTCTGGAACGGCTCGCGCGCCTGGCGCCACGGAGCTACACTTAGACGATGCAGCAGAGCATGATCGTTCGATGACCCGGAGCGAGGCCGCCAATGCGCGGCTCATGCCGCTTTTGGCCGCCGCGCGCGCGGGCGATTCCACCGCCTATGCTACGCTGCTGTCGTCGCTCGCGGGACTGCTTCGTCCTTTCGTGCGCCGTCACCTTCAAAGACACGACAGCGACGTAGAAGACGTGCTCCAGGACGTCCTGCTCGCCATCCATATACGCCGTGAAAGCTATGATGCATCGCGTCAGCCGATGACCGCATGGGTGTACGCGATTGCGCGCTACAAAGTGATCGATCACTTGCGCCGCGAGGGCCTGCGGGCACACATCCCGATCGACGGCATGGACGATCTCTTCGCGGCGGACACCGCAGATGCGGGCGATGCACAGCGCGACGTGGACGCGCTGGTGGCGCGGCTCCCGGAGCAGCAACGAAGAGCCGTGCGGCTTGTGAAGCTCGATGAACTCTCCGTCGGCGAAGCCGCCGCTGAAACTGGTCTGTCCGAAACAGCCGTTAAAGTAAACGTGCATCGCGGGATCAAGAACTTGATGCGCCTCGTGGCGCGGGACGGCAAAGCATGAACACCGACGATTTCATCAACGATCTTTCACACCGGACGCCGCCGCAGGCGCCGCGACGCGCCACGCTTGCGCTCTATGGCCTCGCCGGGCTGTTGCTGGCGGGCATCGCCTTCGTCGCCATTGGCGGCGTGCGGCCCGATCTAGAGGCGGCTAGGCTCTCAACCACGCTCAAGATGGGCTTCGGCGCGTTGGTAGTGATGGCCATGCTGCCAATCATGAACCGTGTTGTCGGCAATGACCTTCGCATTGCGCGCGCCACACTTGGCGTGATCAGCGTAGCGGTCGTCGCCGCGGGCGTTTCCATCACAGGAATGGCCATGACGCACGAGCCGCTGCGCTGGACGCTTTGGACCGGCGGCGGCGTGCCGAGCTGCCTCTGGCAAATCCCCCTGATCGCCGCACCGACGGGCGCCGCACTCATACTCGCCATGCGCCGTTTCGGGCCCACACGATTGAGCGTTGCCGGCATGACGGCTGGCGCGGTAGCAGGCGCGCTCTCCGCCATTCCCTATTCCTTGTTCTGCCCGATCGATTTCGCGCCTTACGTGGCGACCTGGTACACAGCTGCCTTTGCAATCTGCGCGGCGCTTGGCGCAACTATGGGCGCGCGCCTGCTCCGCTGGTAAGCAGCGCGCCACGCTTGCGTGCGTCCAGTGGGCCGGACACTTCTAGATCGCGCCGGAGCGCGTCTTCTCGATATTGTCCACCTGGCGACGGCGTTTGTCGGGGCCAGCGGTCACGATCCCAGCGCGTCGGCAGGGTCCGACATAGACCGCGCTCTCGATGAAAGGCCGTGGCCTCGCGAGGACTTTCTTCACAACGCCAGTTAACGTCGCCGTGGACATCGGCTTTGCGACAATGGCTTTGCGACAATGGCATTGGCGCCAGCATGTCGAAACCGTTCGGCCTGTGCTGCGGTCAACTGGCCCGAAATGATGAGGACCGGCGCCTTGCGAAGCGAATGATCCAGGGCGCGCCGCAGACTGCACACCCATTGCAGCGCCGCTGTCTCGTTGGCGAGGGACATGAACACCATGTTCGCGCGCGCGCCGCGAAGCCCTTCGAGCGCATACGCTGAATCGCAAAACGTTAGAACGTCGGCGACAGCGGCGTTGCGCAAGAGATCGACGATGATCTGCGCCTCGAACTTGGACGAGGCGATGACCGCCGGTCTCCACTCGCGAACGTCCATGGCGCATGCTCCATGCATCATTGCGGCGATCTCGCCGCCGCGCGGTTCTCGCTTTCGCAGATGACGCGGTCACGCCCCGCGCGCTTGGCTTCATAGAGTGCGGCATCGGCGCGGCGCAGCAACGCCTCTGCGCGCTCGCCTGGCCTCAGCAATGCGACGCCGGCCGAGATGGTGATGTGTCCGATAAGCTCGCCGGACGACTTGCGCGACAATGTGCGCGCGCGCACGCGCCGGAGGAGCTCTTGGGCGATGGTCTCGGCTGCATCGAGATTTGTGCGCGGCAGCAGCAGTGCAAACTCCTCCCCGCCATAGCGTGCGCCGCAGGCCGGTTTCGGCGCCGCAGCCTGAATTGCGCTCGCCACATAGCGGATGACCTGATCGCCAACGGGGTGGCCCCAGGAATCGTTGATCCGCTTGAAGTGATCGATGTCGCACATGATGAGGCAAAGCGGCGCTGAGCGCTCCGCCGCATCCGCCACCTGACGCGACAGGAGACGGTCGAAATGCCGGCGGTTGGCAAGGCCGGTCAGCCCATCCGTCACGGCCTCCAGAGTCGCCTGACGGACGCTGACCTGCAACGCCTCCATCTGTTTGGATGAGGCTTCCATCTGCGTTTCCAGCGTCCGATTGCGCGCAGCGACCTCGCGCGTCTCCGCCACAAGATTTCGCACGAGGGCCTTGATGTGCGACGGATCGGGCGTCGCCTCCATGTCGGACGCGGCGTCTTCGAGTTTGCTCGCGAACGCACCGGCATTGGTGTTGGCCTCGCGAAGATGGACGAGTGCGCCGACCAGTTCGTGCGCAATGGATTCGCCAGTTTGGACGAGTTGCTCGTAGGAGCGCGTCGGCATGAAAAAGCGCTCGTACAAGTCCTCGCACAGAGCCGGCGTCAGGTCCTCGCCGGCGGCGAGACGCGCTTCGACTTCGCGGTTGAGGTCCGGGAAGGCGCCTGTTTTATAGGTCGCCCACAATTCATAATTCGGCGGCGTGGGCGCGATTTCTTTGTCGCCAAGTTGATCGACGACCGTGTGGGCGAAGGCGATCCCCGCCGCGCCTGCATAGCCGGTTGCTTCGTCCGCCATCCATGTCCCCACATGGCGCCCGCCCATTTCGCGTCGCCGACGGCAGCATTTAGCGAGCGCGCGGTTAATTTGTTGTTTATTGCTCGTCTGGCACAATCTTGCTGTCGTTTCTGTTGCGCCAGCCCGAGCACCTCATTCCATGTCCGACCAACTGCTAGCACTTAATCCGCGGAGCGAAGCGGGCGCAGCGCGCGCCTGTGTTCGTCGCCTGCCCTACACTGTCGAGCATGTCGCTTCGGGCGAAGGCGGCTTCGACTTCGCCTGGTCCGGCGAGAGCGCTTATCTCGCGCTGCACGACATCGTGCTGAGCGATGGCGGCATGGCGGGCGATGAGGTGGCGCCGGTGCGTCTCCTCGATATGCGCAGGCGTATGACCTTTCTTCCGCATGGCGTGCGCGTTGAAGGCTGGTGCGAACCCGTCGCCCGGAGCAACGCCTTCAGTGTCCTCTATTTCGATCAGGATTGGCTGTTCGACGAGTTGGAAGTGTCGCCCTCGCAGCGCTCGCTGCACCCGATGGTCTATTTTCAGAGCGTTGAGCTAATGAACACGATGACGAAACTGGCCCGTCTCGCGCAGGTGCCCGAGCGCGCGCCACAGATTCTGATGGACTCACATATGATTGCAGCAGGCGCCGAGCTCTTGAAGGCGATTGCGACGGACACGGGCGATGGACGCTTGACCGAGGCGCAATTAGGCAAGGTGCGCGACTTCGTGGACGCCCAACTTGCGGACGACATCTCGGTGGCCGATCTCGCGGCGCTCACGGGCCTCAGCCTCTTTCATTTCACGCGCAAGTTCAAAACCACCGTCGGCGTGGCGCCCTATCGGTATGTGCTGGAGGCCCGCGTGGAGCGCGCCAAGGCGCTCATCCAATCAAGCGCGCTGCCGCTCGCAACGGTCGCCGAGGTGACAGGCTTCAGCTCGCCCAGCCATTTCTCGCGCACTTTCGCAGAGATCGTTGGCGTCAGTCCTGGCGCCTTCAGGCGGTCGCGACAAACATAGGCGGCGGCGACACCACGAGGCAGCGCGATCGATGTTCGGCAAGTCCAAGTCAGATCAAGCCAGCGTCTTGAGCAAACGGCTTCGCCAAGTCGTCGAGCAGAACGCTGCGCCGCCGCCTGCGACACACGCCTGGACGCGCAAGGTCGAGCGCGCTGTCCGGCAATCAGTCTTCAGGCAAGGTGCGCTTATCCTGGCAAATGGGGAAAAGCTGCCAGTAGCACTCAAGAACATCAGCGCCACAGGCGCGCGCATCGAATACTTTGTCCGCCGCGATTTGCCGGAACACGTAATACTGGTGGAGCCGACGCTGCGCATAAAGGCCGAGGCCCGTGTCGTGTGGCAACGCGAAGGCGTTGCAGGGCTTGCGTTTGTTATATGAGCGCGTGCGTGAGGCGATGGCGTGATCCGGAGGAACGAACAGCGGTCCGTCCCATCGTGCTCGGCGGCGTCAAGGCGCGCTTCGCTTTCCACCCTGACGCCGCCTGCGCGCGATGGCGTCCTGGAGGTGTCGGGACATGGCGTAATCGCGCGATCGGTCGGGGTCCGGCTTAGGCTCGCGCGTCAATCCAGCCAGGAGCGCGCGCCATGACCACCCCAAACGATAAGCAATACGTTGGCCTTGATGTTTCCCAGGATCTCACCGCGATATGCGTCGTCAATGACGAGGGTAAGATCGTCTGGCGTGGCGCCTGCGCCACCGAGGCAAGCACGTTGGCGGAGACCGTGCGCAAGCGCGCTCCGCTGGCGGTGCGCATCGGCCTTGAGACCGGACAATTGTCCAACTGGCTGACGCTCTCGCTGCGGCGTCGGGGTCTTCCCATCGTCTGCGTCGATGCGCGCCACGCTAAGGCGGCGCTGCAAATGCAGATCAACAAGACCGACGCCAACGACGCCCTCGGCCTTGCCCAAGTCGTTCGGACGGGCTGGTACCGTGAGGTGACGGTCAAAAGTATGGACGCGAGTGCGCTGCGCATGCTGCTGGTAGCGCGGGCTCAACTGGTCACGCAGCGACAAGCGATCGCCAACACCTTGCGCGGTCTCATGAAGACATTCGGCATCGTCGTGCCCAGAGGCGCCAAAGGCCGATTTCCAGTGCGCGTGCGCGAGGCCGTCGAAGGCAATGCGGCGCTGAGCGCCATCGTCGAACCGCTGTTGCGCGCCTGGCAGGCCTTGCGCGAAGAAGTCGAAATTATCGAGCGTCAGCTTATTACACGGGCAAAAGACGACGCCGTCACGCGGCGCCTCATGACCGTACCCGGCGTTGGCGTCGTCGTCGCTCTGGCGTATCAATCCGTGATCGACACGCCGGATCGCTTTCGACGATCGGAGTCCGTTGGCGCTTACATCGGACTCACACCCAAGAAATACCAATCTGGCGAAGTCGATGTGTCGGGGCGCATATCACGATGCGGCGACGGACTCTTGCGCGCCTATTTGTTCGAAGCCGCAAACGTCTTGATGCAGCCCAACCGCAAGGCCTCTGCGTTGCGCAGCTGGGGGCTAAAGCGCGCGGATCGTCTGGGGCGCAAGCGCGCCAAGGTCGCGCTGGCGCGAAAACTCGCCGTCGTCATGCATCGCATTTGGGCGAACAAGACCGAATATTGCGGCGACGCCGTCACGGCGTACGCCCTCGGAGATCGGCGCGCCGACCATAAGGCCGGCTCGCCGCCGATGTCCCGCCGGGACGAGGCTCGGTGAACGCGCGCCCCTGCGATGCGGCCCCAATCCAGGGAGACCGCGATCGGGACAGAGCGTCGCCAGCTTCGACCGCCATGTTGCGGCGGCTTTGCTGACCGCGAAAAGAACCATGACCCGGTGCGGAGATCGACCATTTGCACGCAGGTGACGCCCGGTTGCGCAAACATCGTTGCGGCCGTGCTCGCCGACCTCAAGGCCAAGCCCTGGCGGGCGGCGCGTGCGCGCCGGCCTTGACCTCGGCTGCGCGCCACCGCGCTGCTGAGCTTGGGCCGGGACGGAGAAACGGGCTTCTTGCAGGCCGAACATAGAAACAGACAGGAACCGCGCCAGATTCTGCTTGCACTGAGCCAAGCGATTAAAGAACGCAGGGCTTTGTCTTGGCTCAGCGGCGCAGCGTGCGCCTCCGGCGCGGGCCGAACACAGGGCTAAAAGTCTAGCGCGGATGCGAGGCATCGCGAGCGCGCGCTCGTTTGTCAGCGGCAGAAGGTAAGCACACTTGAAATGTTACGGTCGTTACCATTAATGTGTACCCATGAACCGGGTCGAGTGGTTACTGCTGACTTACAAGATCCCGCCCGAGCCGGCGGCGCCACGCATGGCGGTCTGGCGCAAGCTCAAAGGCATGGGAGCCGTTTATTTACAGAATGGCGTCTGCCTCGTGCCGAAGACCGACGATCATTTGCGCCGCCTGAAGATCATCGAGCACGACATCGGCGAAGCCGCCGGTGAGTCAGTATTGCTCGAAACAACGGCGCTTAACCGCGCGCAGGCCGAGAAGGTGATGACGCGCTTCAAGGCGGATCGCGACGAGGCCTACAAGGAATTCCTGGGCAAGTGCGACGACTTCGACGCCGAGATAGCCAAGGAAACCAAAGCAAAGAATTTTGGCTACGCCGAGCTCGAAGAGAACGACGTTGATCTGAAAAAATTGCAGGTCTGGTTCGAGCGTATTCGCAAGCTGGACTTTTATGGCGCCAGCGGAGCAACGGAGGCCGAGCGGCGCCTTAAAGCTTGCGAAAAGCTGCTCGATGGCTTCGCCCAAAAAGTCTTCGAGTCTCAGGAGGAGAACCGTTGAGCGGCGGACTCTCCTGCTGCGCCAATCGCCGCGTTACGCGCCTGCGGTCGTCCCTCCGCTCTACCATATTTAATCGGAGTTCTCATGCGCGCCCTGGTAAAGGATAAAAGGAGTCGACCGCTCCCGGCTATACCGCGCACCGTCTGGGCGCTCGGCTTCGTGAGCCTGTTCATGGACATTTCTTCGGAGATGATCCATGCGCTCTTGCCGCTCTTTCTCACCACGACGCTCGGCGCGAGCGTCATTCTGGTCGGAATTATCGACGGCGTTGCGGAGTCCACCGCGTCGATCTCGAAAGTCTTCTCCGGCTACATCTCCGACAAGATCGGGCGGCGAAAGCCACTGATCCTACTCGGCTATGGGCTTGGGGCGATCTCCAAGCCATTCTTCGCGCTGGCGAGCGCCCCATCTCTGGTGTTCGGGGCGCGCTTTGCAGATCGGATCGGGAAAGGTCTGCGCGGCGCGCCGCGTGACGCGCTGGTGGCGGATGTTACGCCGCCGGAAATTCGCGGTCGCGCCTACGGCGTGAGGCAAGCGCTCGATACCGCCGGCGCGTTCATCGGACCCGTGATCGCGATTGTCCTTATGGCGCTGCTCGCCAACGACATGCGCGCGGTGTTTTGGCTGGCGCTCATTCCAGCCGCTATCGCAGTCGTGCTCGTCCTGGTGGGCGTGGAAGATCACGTTACCGGCGAAGCGAAAGCAAAGCCGATCATTCGCCTTGCTGACCTCAAGCGACTGAGCGGCGCCTTCTGGGGCGTGGCGGCTCTGGGCGTTGTCTTCACGTTGGCGCGGTTCAGCGAAGCATTTCTCGTCCTCAAGGCAAGCGCGGAAGGCTTGCCGCTCGTCCTCGCGCCTCTGGTTCTCGTCGTCATGAATGCGGTCTATGCGCTCGGCGCCGCGCCGGCCGGGGCTCTATCAGACCGCATCTCCTCGCATACGCTGCTTCTCACAGGCCTTCTCGCCCTGATCGCAGCAGACATGACGCTTGCGTTCGCGCCAGGCATTGTGGGCGCCTTTGCAGGCATCGCGTTGTGGGGCGTGCACATGGCGCTGACGCAGGGCCTGCTCACCAAGCTCGTCGCCGATCACGCTCCCGATGATCTGCGCGGCTCGGCTTTTGGGTTCTTCAATCTCACCACTGGCGTCGCGCTTCTGATCGCCAGCGTTGTTGCGGGCCTGCTTTGGGACTTGATCGGATCACAAGCAACTTTTCTTGCTGGAGGCGCTTTCGCGTTTGCTGCGGCCGTGATGTTGCTGGCGCTGCCCTGGCGGCCAAAGACCTAGCATGCATAAGCGCCTATGCGTGTCCGCGCGGTCCGAACAATATGACGCCCGTCCCTATAAGACATATCGCAACGCCGATCACGTCCCACCTGTCGGGCCTCACGCCTTCAACGAACCACAGCCACGCTACGGCCGCCGCGATGTAGATGCCCCCGTAGGCGGCGTAGCTTCGCCCGGCGTGCTCCACGTTCACGAGCGTCAGCAAGTAGGCGAACAAGATCAGCGAGGCGATTCCCGGAAGAAGCCAGAACGGTGATTTGCCGAGTCTTAGCCACGCCCAAAACGCGAAGCATCCCGCAATCTCGGCAATGGCCGCGCCAACGAACGCCCACATCCACATCGCGCGATCTACTCCCTCACATCACAAGACGGCCCGTCCGCCCTACGCCGGCGGCGCACAGCGAACACCAGCATCCCCGCAGCGACAGCCGCAATGAGTCCCACACAGGCAATCGTCGTCCAGTCCAGTCCTCCGAGCCATCCGCCGACGCTGACCACGCCGCCAACGCCGCCAACGCCGAGTATCGGCGCGAGAAGCGGCAGACAGCACGCCAAACACCCCAGCGCCAGCCTGAACATGACACGCTTTTTCATTCCACCGCTCCGCAGTTTCGCCGGCGCGTGCTAAAGCCTCAAGCCACTTGAGGAGCAAGCCATGCCATCGAGCTTGAGCATCGGGGAAGCTGCACGCCGCAGCGGCTGCTCCGTGGCGACGATCCGGTATTACGAGGAAATTGGTTTGATCCGTTCAGCGGGCCGGAGCGCCGCTGGCCGACGTGTTTTCAGCCGGCCTGACATTGAGCGCCTTCGGCTCATTCGGCGACTGCGTGCGATGGCCTTCGGCATAGACGCCATCAAGGACTTGTTGGCGGCCATGAGCCGAACCGATGCGTGCCTCGACGTTCGTGACATTGCCGCCGCGCACCTCGCCATCGTGCAAGCCCGGCGTCAGGAGATCGATGCGCTGGAGAGTACGCTCGCAGGCCTGACGGGCCGGTGTTCGGCGCTATGCGCAACAGGTCCGCAGCCAGAATGCACAATCATCGAAGACTTTGCGAACGCATAGGCGTCACCTTCCGGGACGCGCGCATTGGCTCGGCCGCGCCGCTTTTAAGATCGACGCCGCCAAGCCCGGATGCCAGCTTACTTGCGGTCGATGTCTTCGATCACGCCGCGCTGCTCGGCCTGATCCTCTTCCGGCCCAAGCGTGGCATGTTCAGGGGAAGCTCCCTGCCGGCAACACCAAGCGAGCAGCGCATAGCCAAGCGCAGCCGAGATCACAGAGCCGCCGAGCACGCCGAACCGCACGGGCGTTGCGAGATCGCCAGCCCCGAAGGCGAGCGTGCCGATAAAGAGGCTCATAGTGAAACCGATGCCCGCGAGCATGGAAACACCGAGCATCTGCATCATATCGCCCGGGGCGCGTTGCTTGAGCGCCATGCACGCGAGGTAGGATGCGAGCACGATCCCGAGCGGCTTGCCGAGCACCAGTCCCGCGGCGATGCCGAGCGCAATCGGATGCAGTAATGTTTCTACGCCCGCGCCGGCGAGAACCACGCCGGCATTGGCGAGCGCGAAGATCGGCATGATCGCGAACTGCACCCACGGCTTGAGCGCATGTTCTGCGGTGATGAGCGGCGAACGCCCGTCTGAGCGGCGCATCGGCACAGCCAACGCAGTGAGAACGCCGGCAATGGTGGCGTGCACGCCGGAAAGCAACATGAAGCCCCACAAGACGAGCCCAAGCAGCCAGTAGAGCGCCAATGTCTTCACGCCGGCGCGATTGAGCAGCAGCATGACCCCGAACGTCACGACGGCGCCGCCAAGCGCCCAGCCGGTGAGATGGGTGGAATAGAACATGGCGATGATCAAAATCGCACCGAGATCGTCGATGATCGCCAGCGCCAGCAGAAAGAGCCGCAGGCCTGACGGCACACGCGGCCCGAGCAGCGACATGACGCCAAGCGCAAATGCGATATCGGTCGCGGCCGGGATGGCCCAGCCGCGCACATACTCAGGCTGATGCGCGTTGAACGCGAGGTAGATCAAGGCCGGCGCGGCCATGCCGCCGATCGCCCCCGCCATCGGCAGCGCTGCCTCACGCGGATTCTTGAACGGCCCCTCGACCGTTTCCCGCTTCAGTTCGAGACCCACATAAAGGAAGAAGATCACCATCAGGCCATCATTGATGACGAGGTGCAGGTTGAGCGGGTGCGCGGCTTCGCCGACGCCAATGACAAGGCCGGCGATTTGATCTTCAAGCAGATGGTGGAAGGCGTAGCCCGTGGGGCCGTTCAGCAACACGAATGAGAGCAACGTGGCGGCGAGCAAGATGTAGCCAGGCGCAGTATCGCGTTCCCACCAATTCTTCGCTTTGCCGTGTGTCGTCGCCATCATGTACCCGTGCGTATTCTAGTTGCGCTCACGTCGCTTCTCACCTCGGGCGTCATGACATGCCGCTTACCGGATGCGCCAGGAGAACGATGCTCTGAGCCGCCTCGGAAGTGGCGCGTGTTCCGCGACCGAATCGGTCGCCGCCGACGCTAGTAGACCCCAATCAATTTTGCGCCAGCAATCACGAGTACGAGACCCAGGGCCCTCATGACCATGACAGACTGAAGGCGAACGCCCACCGTCGTGCCGATGAGAGCGCCGATCAGTACGGCTCCAGCATAGATCGGGAGCTCAGCCGGCAATTGTCCAAAGGAGGAAGCATTGCCCGCCAGACCGGCGACGGAATTGGCGAGAATGAATACGGACGCGACGCCCGAAGCAGGCTTCGGTTCCGACCATGCAAGCAAGAGCAGGATGGGCGAGAGAAAAATGCCCCCGCCAGTTCCTGTTAGTCCCGAAAGCAGTCCGATACCGGCGCCTATAAGAATGGCGAGGGGAATGGGCGGGTCGCGCCACATCTTGAAAATCGGCTTGCTCGTTGGCCAGAGCAAGCGGGCGGCAGCGAGGAAAAGGATGACGCCCACGATCGGGCGATAAACGGCGCCAGGGAGAGAGATCGCGCCGCCCACAAACGCAAACGGCAATGCACCAACGAGAAAGGGCCAGAGCGTGCGCCAGCGGAACTGACCGGCGCGCAGATAGCGCGCCGACGCGAAACTGGCGACGATGATGTTGAGCACCAAGGCAGTTGGACGCATCACGCCATGCGGCACGCCGAAGAGCGCCATAAGCGCGATATAGGCCGACGCGCCGGCATGTCCGACACTCGAATAGAGAGCAGCGCCAAGCAGCATGCAGAGCGCCAAAAGCCACTCGGTTTCAATCACCATATTCCCGTCGTTCCCAAGCCGTGCGCCTCGAACCGTTTTGCCGTTTTGGTCGCGATGCAACAATGGCCATGAGCCAGAACTGTATCTCCGCTTAGGCGGTTGTCCTCAACTCGACGAACTTGTCGCCCGCACCGTCAGCCCCAGAGGCGTTGGCCGTCAGCCTTGGCCCCGGGCGTCGCCGCTTCGCGGCCGGGCGCTTGTGCTTCGCACGAAGTCGCGCCGCCGGTGCGCGCAGGCCAAGAGCGTCTTCGACCTCCGGGCTGCTCTCCCTGACGCGGGTCTCGTGCCATCGTGCGCGCCGGCGTCAAGGGACGGCTTCGCCTCTTCGCCCTGGACGCCGGCTTGCGCGCGATGGCGAACCGGTGGGTGTCGGGACGTGGGAGCCAAGTCCCGTCTTCATTTGGCCTCGCGCCCTGCTCGGGCCGAGGTCGAACATGGGAGCATGATGAGCAGGAACGCCAAGAATGGCTCGGCGCGTGTGCTTGACGAAATTGGCTACAGCGCTTCGTCTTGGCAGCGACGGTGCGCTACCATTTTCGACAGCGAAACACCGGGAGCTTCCACTGAATCCGTTATTCCATTACGAGTTGCAGTGAACGAATCGTAATCTCCGGGCGGCCGCGATGTCGAAGGCGACCCCAAACGACGCGAGCGCATCCGCTGCCGGCTACCTGTACCAGTGCCGGTATGCGTTGCTCGCTGGCCTGCGCGCTATCCAGGACGCGCCTGAACTCGAACTTTCCATCGAAAAGTTCGATGACGTCGCATTTGAGTCCGCGGGAGATCCCGTCGAGCTCATCCAAACCAAGCACCACGTCCAGCATGCTGGAACCCTCTCTGACGCAAGCTCGGACCTCTGGCGCACACTCCTGATCTGGTGCAAGCGAGCCGCAGCGGACATCGAAGCGCCTTTCCGCACGACGTTCGTCATTCTCACTACTGCCGCCGCGCCGCCAAACTCCGCAGCATCGTATTTGCGCGTTTCGGGTCGAAACGAAGCCGAGGCGGACAAGCTGCTCCTCGCCACGGTGCAAACATCCAAGAACGTCTCACACGCTGAAGCCTACGGAGCGTACCAGGGCTTGCCCGCGGGACTCCGCCTAAGTCTTCTCAAAGCTATCCGGATCATCGATCGCGCCCCAAACATTCTGGACGTGCGCGATGACATAGCCAGCGAAGTCTACCACGCAGCCCCCCGCGGACAGGTGGATTCGCTCGTGGAGCGCCTGGAAGGCTGGTGGTTCAACGTCGTCATCAGCGCTCTTGTCGGAAAAGGTCCTTCGGCCATACCGGTGCTCGCAATTGATCAGCGCGTGGACGAATTGCGGGAAGCTTTCAAGCGCGAGGCTCTTCCGGTCGATTTTAAACTGACCACGCCGCCGCCGGAAGTCGTCGCAGAGCTCGACGCTCGTCCCTTCGTCCAACAGCTCCGAAAGATCGCTGTCGGCAGAGCCAGAGTTGAGTATGCCATCCGTGACTACTATCGCGCGTCCGAGCAAAGGTCGCGATGGGCGCGAGAAGACCTCCTACTCGACGGAGAGATCGCCGCCTATGAGCAGGAACTTGTAGAAGCCTGGCAGCCCCGCCATGCCGCGAACCTCGATGTGCTCACACCGGCGTGTACCCCCGCCCGAAAGATGGCGCTTGGACAGCAGTTGTTCGCATGGGTTGAGCAGGAAGCGAACTTCCCCCTGCGCGGCGTCCGCGACCGCTTTCTGACTCACGGCAGCTATCAGATTTTGTCGAACCGTTTCGTCGTCGGATGGCATCCGGAATTCAAGAGCGACGACCCTGAAAACGACAAGGGTTGAGATATGCTCCCATGGACCAATCGTGTCGTGGAGGAGGCCAATCTCTTCAATCCGGCATTTTGTACCGTTCTCCTCGCGAAAGCGGTCGAGGACTTTTCGAAGAAGACCAAGCGGGCGTTCCCGTACCCGCTTCTATTCCTGGTATTGCCAATTGTGCTGCATCCACGCACGCGCAGTGCGTTACCCAATTCAACTATAACCTCACTGCTCGCCTGGGCCCAGGACAATCACGAGCAAATGGTGTCGTTTGCCTCGCACTTGATAGCGCTGCGCGACGTGACGCGTGAAGCGCTGCTGTTTGGTCTTCAGCACAAAATTCTCGCTATAACAGATGATGGCGACGTGGTCGTCGGACCGAACAGACAATCACCCACCGAACGGCGAACAGAGCTTTTCACTGAAGACGCACGCCAGTGCGTGGATCGAGCCGCTTTCCTTGGCCGCTGGTTCGCGGCGGCGGGGACGACCGCAACAATCTACGCCGCGTGGGGTGTCGCGCCATGAGCCTGCAAATCGCGAAACTCATTCTCTACAGCCATAAGGGCGAGATTCGTGAGGTCGAACTCAGACGCGGCGGCCTCAACATCATCACAGGCGCCTCGAAGACTGGCAAATCGTCGATCATTGATATCATCGACTATTGCACGGGGCGAGGCGACTGCAACGTAGCCGATGGTGTCATCCGCAAGTATGTCTCCTGGTACGCTCTCGTGCTGCAACTCAACGACAGCCAGATATTCATCGCGCGACGCAATCCGCCCCCCGGCGAACGCACAGATGACGCGATATACATGGACCGCGGATCAAACATCCTAACACCCGATTTCTCTATTCTCACAAAGAACACGACCGTCTCAACCGTGGAGAAGTTCTTAGGCGCCGCAATTGGCATAAGCGAAAACGAGCACCGCCCTCCGACGCCCACGCGCGACCCGCTTCAGGCGAACTTTCGGCACGCGCTGCTGTTCTCGTTTCAGGATCAGAATGACATCGACAGCAAGCAGCGCCTGTTCCATCGCCAGGGCGAAGATTTTGTAGGGCAAGCCATAAAGGACACGCTTCCCTATTTCCTAGGCGCTATTGACGAAGATCGACTTCTTAAACAAGCGCTGCTCGATCAGGCGCGCCGCCACCTGCGGCAACTCGAGCGGCAGCTGCGCGAGTCTCAAGCGCTAGACAGCGCGACATTCCCGCGCGCTCAGGTGCTCCTCGATGAAGCTAAGCAAGTAGGGCTGATTGATGAGCGTGTCACGGCGGTGACCTATGACAGCGTCATGGATATCCTCAAGCGTCTAGCAAGCGACGCGCATGTTCGGGACAATATCGTCCTTGCGGACGCCGAGGACCTTCTGGGCGGGTTGCGCACTGAACGACAAGGTTTGCGCAGTGACCTTGAAAGAGTAAATGCCGAAATCCGCGCCACTCGAACGTTCACAGCCGAAACCACGGGCTACGAGCGGGAAGCCAAAGAGCAAAGAGCCCGCCTAAGTGCCGTCGGCTTAGTCCGCGGTGCGGATCACGATGCCTCAACGTGCCCCGTTTGCGAGAGCCAGGTATCGAAGCCCACGCCGACGGTCCGGCAGATCGACCGCTCGCTGCGAGAACTCAGCCAACAACTTGACGCTGTTGAAGTTGAAAATCCGCGTCTGCAGGTGCGGCTTGCAGCGCTTCTACGCGAAGAAGCGCTGCTGCAGGAACATCTGCGCGACAATCAGCAGCGCATTGCCGCACGCATGCGTGAAAATGAAATCCTTCGGGTGCAGCAGGAAAACTTCATTCTACAGGCGCGCGCGATCGGAAAAATTAGTCAGTACGTTGAGACCGCAGTGAGCGCACAGACGGGCTCGGCGCTCGCGTCGGCCGTTGAACAAGCTAGAGCCCGTGTCGCTGTTCTAGAAGCGGAATTGGACCCGGAAGCTATCCGGGAAAAGCTGAACACGTTCCTTAACATTATCGGGCGGTACATGACCGCTTACTCCGAAGAGCTGGAACTCGAGCACCGCGGCAGCGATCTCCGTCTGGACATACGCAATCTCACTGTTGTCGCGGACACGCTTGACGGACCAGTGCCGCTATTTCGAATGGGTAGCGGTGAGAACTGGGTTGGCTATCACGTGCTGGCGCACCTAGGGCTGCACAAATGGTTTCGCCAGAAGCAGCGCCCTGTACCCGGCATTCTAGTGCTCGATCAGCCGTCACAAGCCCACTATCCTCCTGAGAAAGACGCGGAAGGGTCCCTCGACGTGCTCGCCGATGAGGATCAGGAAGCCGTACAGAAGCTGTTTCGGCTCATTGCGACGGCAGCTGCGGAATTGTCGCCAGACCTCCAGATCATCGTCATGGACCACGCGGATCTTAAATACTCCTGGTTCCAGGACGCCGTTGTCGCCAGGTGGCGGCGCGGAGAAAAACTCATACCCTTGTCTTGGCTGCCCCCAGCGCCCCCCGAAGGTACTACGCCTTAGAACAGGACCTTCTGACTTGGATCGGCACCGAGCGGAACGCGCGGCCCTCGGCAACGCAACTAGAACAAGTCGCGCTGCCGTTCGTCAGGACGGCGCGTGCGCTTAATGCGCTTGGGCTGCGGCCGCGCTTTGGTCATGACGGCGATGCGCTTGGAGCGTTCGCGCTCCCGCTCAAACTTGCCGCGTCCCTCGAATTGCATGAGCGCGTCTTCGAGTTTGCCGAGATCGGCTTTCCGCCAGAACACCATGTTGCGAACAATGACCGGCGCGGGAAAGTCCGGCAGGTTGCTGCGGCGTGCGCGCCAGAGCGTGGCGAGGCTCACACAGAGATCGTCCGCCACCACTTTCTGCGGCACGAGATCGGCCGGAACCTTCATCGGTTCCGGTCTTCTCTATAGGGACGCAATTGAATGTCGCGCGTCACCAGCAAGCGCACCGAACCGCCGGCGCGAATGCGCAAGGTCGGGCGCACGCTCAATTCGCGATCTACAATGCGCCCGCCGGTGCGTGCTGCTTCCGCCGCCGCCGCATCGCCGACGCTTTGCGCCAACGAGTTCTGGTCGTCATCCTCGGCATTGTCGGCAATCACGCTGATAATGGCGGAAAGCCCGATGGCTCCGGCGAGGCGATCCAAATGATTGTCGGTGCGGTCCCGCAGGCCCGCCGCGCCGGTTGGATCGGCGCCTTCCATGCCGCGCAGCGAAATGCTCCAGCCATTGGGAAAGATGAGCCGGTTCCAGACAAGCACGAGCCGGCGCTCGCCATAGGACGCGTCAGCGTCATACGTCCCGATAAGCCGCGCGCCCTGCGGGATAAGCAGATGTACGCCTGAGACGCTGTCATAGACATTGGTCGTCACCTGCGCGATGGCACGGCCCGGCTGTTCGGAATTGAGTTCAGTGATGAGCGCGGCGGGCACCACCGCGCCGGCCATCAACTCGTAGCGCGAACGGGGCGGCATGAGGCGCGCATCGAGACGCGCTTCGCCTTCGTCGGCGGCGACCGACGCCGTGGTGCGGACGCGCCCGTCAAAGATGATCGGCGAAGTGCGCGCGAGAGCTTGCGGATCGGGCGGCGCTTCGCGTGCCCCCGCAGCAACGCCGCCGCGCGGCGGACCTGCCCATGCCGCATCTGCGGGCGGCTCAAGCCCAGCGGATTCCGGCGGGCCGTTCTCGCCCCAAAGCATGTCGCGCGGCGCATCGAGTTCAGCGCGCGGCAGATCACCCGATGCGTACTGGCCAGATGCGTTGCGGATCGATTCCGGCGGACCGCCCGCCGCAGCTTGCGCTTCGGCCTGGCGCACATCGCGCTCCGGTCGTTCGCTCAAGCCGATGAAGAGCGCGAGTGTGACGATCGATGCGGCGATGATCGCGCCTGCCATCAGTACCTTGCGCGAGAGCCGCCGCGGACTTGGCGGACGCGCACGGATCGACAGGTCAGGCGCGGGCTCTGATGCTATCTCATGGGCCGCGCTCACGACCGCCCTCCTGGGCGCACGGGCCGCCGCTGTGTCGTTGCGCCTTCGCGCTCAATGCGCACGATCGTCGGTGCACGCGTACCGAGACGCAGTTCGGCGACATCGAAGATGCGATCGACCATGTAGCGCCTGCCCTGCACGCGATAGTTCACGAGTTCGGCGCCTTCGCCCGTGATAACGAAGAGCGGCGGAAGATCGCTCGACGCGACCGCTTCGGGCATTTCGATCCAGGTGCGCCGGCCGTCATCGAACACCCGCGTCGGCATCCAGCTTGGTCTGCCGCCGCGCGTGGCCCGCACGCGGTAGGCGAAATGGAGCTGATCAACGCTCGCCATCCGCGCCTCTTCTTCGGCCGGATAGCACCAGGCGATCTGCGCGGAATATGCCGATCCCGCCTGCGCGATAGCTTCGATCGTGTAGGTGCGCCGGTCGGTGACCAGAACGATATTGGTGCGAAGGCCCGTCGTCTGGGGCTTGACCAGCACGATGGTGCGCCCATCGATGCCAGTCTCGGCGCTCGTCTCCTGCACCATCCAGCGCGAGGTATCGCCAGCGGCGACGTCGCCCAGACTTTCACCCGGTTCGAGCAGGATCGCCGAGATGAAGCTCGGGCTCGTGTAGAGTTCGTAGATGGCGCCCGGTGCGTAAGTGTAGATCTGACGGGCCTGCGTGAAGCTCGTCGTTTCAGGCCGTTGACGCGCCGCCTCGTTGGCGCGCGCCAGCAATTCGCTTGGCGTTGGCTCGCGCCGTGAGCGCCGCGCTTGCGGTCCTTCGGTAGAGGCGACGCTCAAAGCTGGGCATTGATCAGCGACGACTTGCGCCATGGCCATTGGCGGCGACAACAGCAGCGCCAGTGACAGACCCGCGAACAGAAAACGCATCATCGCACCCGGCTCCAACTGAATTCCGAGATCAGAAGTCCAAGCGGATTGGAGGCGATCTCGTCAGCGGTGCGTGGGCGGCGCGTGGTCACCGTGAAGACCCCGCTATAGGCCTCCCCATCGGGCGAGCCGGTCGCATTGGTCTCGCGCTCGATCCACGAGACTTCCCAGGAACGATCCGAACGCTGAATAATGGAGCGGATATGCACGGTGCGCCCAACGCGCCCCAGGCTGAGAAAGGGATCGTCGGCGCGCGCGATCTCGGTCAATTGCGCCGCTGCCGGGGGCGTCAGGAATTTGTACGCCTCCAGCCAGTTCTCGCGCAGCACCACGCCATCGGTCGGCAGCGCGCGCACGAGACGCACGAACCGGCCCAGGTGATAAGCTGTCTGCGCATCGGTCGCGCGCCATTCCCCGCTCGCAGCGCGCACATTCAGAACCTGACCTTCGGGCGAGACCTCGACAACGTGAACGAAGGTGCGGCTCTGCAGCGCGACAATCGTGAGTGCGAGCGCTAGTCCTGCTGAAAGCGCCAATCCCGCCATCGCCATCATGCGCCAGGCGCGCGCCGAAATGACCGCCGCGCCCATGCGCCGGTCCCATTCCTGCCGTGCGCGCCGATAGGGCGTGTCGGGTTCGTCGCCAGCGAAAGATTGCGCCGGCGCCGTGAACGGCGTCCTCATGTCTTGCTCCCTCCAGATGGCGGCGTTGCGGGCGGCGGCGGTGGCGGCGGCTTCATGCCGGCATAGTCGATGGCGGGACGCGCGGCGCCTTGAGCGCCGCCACGGGCGCCACCGCCGCCCGAAAAGCGCCGGCCGCCGGATTTTCCACCGATCATGCGTGCGCCCGCGCTTGCGAGACTTGTCGCGCCAGAAATGACCGCGCGCCCACCCGCGTAGCCGAGCACGGTCGTGACTGCGGCGCCGCCGGCGATTGCCGGACCTGCCAGATGCGGCTGACCCTGCACGACTTCACTCGCGAGGATCGGTGCGAACCAGGCAAGCGCCAGAACCGTTGCGCCAAACAAAAGCACATTGAGCACGCCGCCGGCGTCGAGCGTAAACGCGGCGGGCAATGTGTTTACGAAAGTGATCGAGACGGACGCGACGAAGGCAAGAACAAAGAGACGCATGGCCGAACCGACCACCCAGCCAAGCGGCCGTTCCGCCACCCAGGCCGTCCCGTTGAACACGCCCCACGGCAAAGCCACGAACGCAACCAGAGAGCCAAGCTTGAACGCGATCAGCACCACGAAGAGCTGCAGCGCCAACACGAAGAACCCGATCATGACAAAGAACGCGGCGAGGAAGATCGTCATCATTGCGAAGAAATCGGTGATGATGTTCATGCCCTCGGCGAGCGCTGCGGTGCGGCCGAAAAGCTCGACGCCGATCTGACCGACGCGGCCGGGATTGTGCAGCTCCGCCATGGTGAGCCCCGCGCCGCCAGCGCGCAGGCCAAGCATCGCGCCGGACTGATTGATGGCGGTGGCGAGGAAGTTCCAATTGTTGATGAGGAAGGCGAAGAACGAGACGAACAACACCTTACGAAAGAACGGCGCGAGCGGCGCCTCCTGCGCTAACGCCCATTGCGCGCCGGCCAGCACGATCGAAATGACGATCAGCGCATTCAGGACATAGGTCACGTCGCCCTGGATCAGACCGAAACCGGAATTGGCGACGGCGAGAAACTGATCGAGGAAGGAATTGACCGATGACGGATCCATCGCGCGCCGCCCTCCCTCAGAACGCCGTGCGCGCGGGCGTTAGAGTCCCCGAGGTCTCGGTGGGGAACGCGCGACGCCGAATCTCGCCCGCGCGCTCCTCGCGCGCGAGCCGCTCCATGCGTTCGGTTTCTAGCGCGCGGCCCTGCGCAATCAGCAGCGCGTGAATCTCCGCAAGCTGCGAGGCCTGGATGCCCAGAAGCTGATTGCCGGCCTGGATGGCGCCGGTCTGACCTTCCGACGCGCTGGACGATTGCAGTGCGCGGTTGATGGCGCCTTGCGAGCGTTCGATCGAAGCCGCGGCGCGCGCTTCGGCCGCCATGGCGCGTTCAAGGCTGCGGCGGCTCTCCGCCATCCACTGGTCCGACTGACCTAGCACCTCATCAAGGTCGAACTCCTCCCAGGTCTGCGGATAGAGGGTGCGCAAATCCTCGCCAAGCTGGCGGGCCTCAAACGCGACGCCCTGCACGCTTTGGAAGAGCGCGCGTGCTTCGCCGATTGATTGCGAGAGCTCCGGCGACAATTGCAGCGGATTCTGTCGGAGCATGGCGGTCGCTTGCTCAATCTGCTGAACCTGATTGCGCAATTGCTGCACCATGTGCGTCACCTGCGTGATCGATTGTGCAAGATTGGCGGGATCGATGACCGGGATTTGCGCCGATGCAGGCGGCGTCGGCTGCACGCCAAGCATCAGGCAAAGCGCCAAAGCGGCCATTCCTGTTCTCGCTCTCCATTTCATACGCGCCTCCTATTCCGCAGCGATCGTGACCTTGGGTTCATCTGGTATTCGCGGCGACGAACGCGCCCTGAAACGCCGCACGGCGTCGGCCGCTTCGCGCTGTCCGCGCAGGGCGAGCCACGCTTCGGCGAAGCCGTTCGGGCCGTGCTCGGCCAGCACGCGATCCATCAGCGTGTGATCTTCGGGACGGGACGCGCCGACGAATGCAAGTGCGGCCGGTCCGAGGCCCAATTCAAACAGGCGGCAGCCGTCGCGGCTGACGAGGTAATAATCGCGCTTCGGGGTCGCGGACGCGATGAGATCGATCTGGCGCCCGTTCAAGCCCAGCGCCGCGTAGAAGGCCCGCGAATGCGGCTCGCGCGCCCGGTCGTTCGGCAGATAGATGCGCGTCGGGCATGCTTCGATGATCGTAGAGGCGATCGACGAGTGCTCGACATCGGCCAATTCCTGGCTCGCGAACACCACGGCGACGCTGCGTTTGCGGAGCGTCTTCAGCCAATCCTGAATCTGCGCGGCGAAGAATGCATCCTTGAGGAAGAGCCAGGCCTCATCGAGTACGAGCATGGTCGGGCGCCCATCGAAGCGCTTCTCCAACGTATGGAAAAGTGCGCCGAGAACGGCGCCCGCCGCTTCAGGCCGTCGCAACACGTCGTCCATCTCGAACGCCTGGACCGCCCCATAGCCCAAGGTCGATCGATCATGATCGATGAGACGGCCGTGCGCGCCAGCCTGGGTGAAGGGATGAAGCGCGGCACGGACTTCCTGGCTCTGCATCAAGGCGACAAACAAAGTCAGCGTCCGGTCCTCGATCGGACGTTCAGCAAGCAATTCCAGAACGCGCCACACCTCAGTGCGCACTTCCGGTGTCACGGTCACGTTCGCCGATGCGATGAGACCAACGAGCCATTCCTGCGCCCAGGCGCGCTCATCTGGCTCATGCACATGCTCAAGCGGCTGCAACCCCAGCGCATCGGCATCGCCGAGATCGAAGAAGTCGCCGCCGAGGCCGAGAATGGTCGCGCGACACGAACGTCCCTTGTCGAACAGATAGACTTGCGCGCCGGCTGGATGACACGAGCCATAGCGCAGCCATTGCGCCGCGAGCGTCGCCAGCAGCACCGATTTGCCCGCGCCGGTCGGTCCCACGATCATGGTGTGACCGACATCGCCGACATGCAGGTCGAGCCGGAACGGCGTTGCGCCGTCCGTCGCGGTGAGCATGAGCGGCGGACCGTTCAGATGCGCATTGCGATGCGGACCAGCCCATACGGCGCTGAGCGGAAGCAAATGCGCAAGGCTGGGCGACAACAGGATTGGCCGGCGCGCATCGGCATAAGCCTGTCCAGGCAAGGAGCCGAGCCAGGCTTCGACGGCGTTGACGGATTCAACCTGTGTGACGAAGCCCAACCCATCGGCGATCTGCTGGATCTGGCGCACCGCATCGTCGGCCATATCTTCGCTGGCGTCGGCGACGGTGATCGTGAGCGTGGCAAATCCCGCGCTCACGGCGTCGGCGCCGAGCTCCTGCAACGCGGTGTCGGCGTCTGCGGCCTGGTTGGCGGCGTCATTGTCGACGAGCAGCGCTTCTTCGCGGAAGAGCGCTTCGCGTAATAATGTCAGAAGACCCTTGCGCTTGGAGAACCAGCGTTTGCGGGTCTTCTCCAGTTCGCGGCGCGCCTCCTCCCGGTCGAGCGGAATGAAGCGGCTTACCCAGCGATAGGAAATCGGCAATCGATTGAGCGCGTCAAGGAAGCCCGGCTCCGTTTCCGTCACGAAGCTCCGCACCGAGATGACGCGCAGATGTTGGCGCCCAAGGCGGGGCGCAAGACCGCCGACGAGCGGCGCGTCGGTCAAAAGTGCATCGAGATGAAAGGGCGTGTCGGGTTTGGCCACGCGATGGGGACGATCGGAAACGCAATCATGCAGATAGGTCAGCGTCTCCTCGTCACCGAGCCAGCGCGCCTCAGGCGCGAGCGTCTCCATCAGTGCGAGGATCTGATCGGTCTCGATGGTGAAGCGGTCGAGGTGCTGGCGATAATCGACGGGCGATGCCGACCCGCTGGCGCCATCCTGGACGCCCTCGAACAGGAAACTCTCAAGCCGGGTCTGACGCTCGGCCGGCGGCAGCCAGGTCAGGGTGAAGAAATAACCGCTCTCGAAACGCGCCCCGGCAGCCTCGAACACGGCGCGGCGCTCTTCATCGATGAGCCAGGATAATGCATCCGGCCAGATTGAATCGGGATAGCCCGGCGCTGGCGCGCGGCGCGCTTCAACGTGAAGGCACCAGCCCGATCCCAAGCGGCGGAACGCATTGTTGAGCCGCGCCGATGCGCCGATCAGCTCCGAAGGCGTTGAGGAATCGAGATCGGGACCGCGAAACGCCATCGTGCGCTGGAACGCGCCGTCCTTGTTGAGAACCACGCCGGGCGCGATCAACGCCGCCCAAGGGAGAAAATCGCTGAGTTGCGTTCCGGACTTCTTGTAGGGGCGCAAATCCATCATCGCGGCGCCCTCACGATCCGAAATAGTGGGGCTTGGCCATGTGGCGCGGCCAGGTGTCGAGAAACCACGGATCGCGTGCTGCAGCCCAGGCGGCGGCGCCTTGCAGGACGGCCCACAGAGGAAAGGCGATGAAGGGTTGCTGCAATCCAAAGCCGATCGCCGCACCGATTGTGGCGTTGAGGATGGCGAAATTGCGCGGCACGCCGCCCATCAGGATCGGGCGCGTGAGCGAGGTTCGCAGTGGAATGCGATAGCCTTCGGGCTCGATGTCGGCGGCGTGCGACATGGGCTAAATCACCGCGCCGCCGGCGAAGCCGAAGAAGTCGAGGAAGAACGACACGGCCGCGAACATGATGGCGATGCCCAGCCCCACGAAGGCGAGCTTGCGCACCCCGCCGCCGCCTTCGGAGAAGATGATGGTGACGCCCGCGATGACGATGGCGATGACCGCTGCGGCGCGCGCCACCGGGCCGGTGATGGAATCGACAATCTGTTCGAGCGGCCCCTCCCACGGCATGCCCGATCCAGCGGCGTAAGCTGGCGCGGCGCACGCCAGCAGCGCCAGTCCAAACGCTGCAATGCGCAAGACACGATGTGACTTCATGCTCCCTCTCCCCGGACCTCGTCCGTTTCCAGAATTTCTGTGATGACGCGCCCGCCTTCCCGGCGGGCAATGAAGACGATGATGTCGACCGCGCTGGTGATGAGACGCTTGGGCGGCGTCGCGCGCGCCTCCATGCAGAGGTCTTCAAGGCGCATCAGCGCATCGGCCGCGGAATTGGCGTGTAGCGTCAGGAGCCCGCCCGGATGGCCTGTGTTCCACGCCTTGAGCACTTCAAGCGCTGCGCCGTCGCGCACTTCGCCGACGACAATGCGATCGGGGCGGAGGCGCAATGTCATCTGCACCAGATCGCGCATGGCGATAGGCGGATCGGTGCGCTTGGTTAGAAGCTGAACCGCGTTTGGGCTTCCACATTGGAGTTCCGCGGTGTCTTCGAGGATGACGACCCGCGCATGCAGAAACGGCGCTTCCGCCAAAAGTGCGTTCAGGAGCGTCGTCTTGCCCGATCCAGTGCCGCCCGCGACGATGATGTTGCGCTTGGCGGCGACCGCAGCGGCGAGCTTTTCGGCCTGGGCAAGCGTTGCGATGCCGCCCGCGACATAATCGGCGAGCGTATAGACGGCGCTCGGCCGTTTGCGGATCGCCAGGACGGGCGCCTCCACGAGCGGCGGCAGCAAGGCCTGCACCCGCGCGGCGCTGTCCGGGAGGATTGTCTGTAAGGAGGGATGCGCTTCGCCGACGATCTCGCCCGCTTCATGCGCGAGAAGACGGATCGCCGCTTCACGGTCCTGCGGCGAGAGCATGTGAGGGGTGGCGACGAGACCTTCGCCGACGCGATCAAGCCACAAGCGTCCGTCCGCATTGATGAGCGCTTCCACCACATCCGGCGCGTCGAGCGCCTCGGCGATCGCGGGCCCGAGCGCGCGCGCAAGCGCCGAACGTCGACGCGCGGTGACAAGCGGAATAGCGCCGGCGCTCACGCCCTCGCCTCCCCGGTCTGATCCAGCGCCGCGACCGCCTCCGCGGATTCCAGCGAGAACACCGCGCCCAAAGATTTGCCGGGCGTCAGCGCCTGCGCCACGAAATCGAGGAAGCGCTCGAATCGCGCCTCGGCGCTGGCGGCTGCATCTTCTTCGAGGTGTTCGTCGATCGGCGGATTGTGCTCCAGCCAGACCCGCACAAAGAGCAACACGATCTCTTTGAGGATGAGACTTTCGCCAATCACTTTTTCGAGCCGCGCATCGACGCGAGAAATTTGTCGGCGCGCGCTTTCTTCGATGACGGCGTTGGTGACGTCGCCACGTTCGAGCCTGGCTTTGAGCGCCTCCAGCACGATGCTCGATTCCGAACGATGCTGGTCGCGCGCGGCCTTGCGCACTTTTGCGTCAAGAGTGGGCGGCAGATAGACGGTGAGCTTGCGCGCGGCCATCGCTCAGATCCCCTTAGCCCGGCGCCGTCGCGGCGCCTCAGTAGGCGCCGGAGCAATCGCTTCGGGCGCCGCCGCTGGCGCGCCGCTCGCCGGATGCGGCAATGGCGCGCCGTCCACGTCGCGAAAGCCCGCCATCGCTGCATCGGAGATTTTGGTCGGACGCGTCGCCGCCTGCGCGAAGAGGTCAGGCTGGTCCGCGAGCGGACGCGACATGACGGGCTTGCCCTTCGGCTGCTTCACGACCTGCGGAATGGTTCCAAGCGCGCGCACATGCTCCCAATCGTGCCCCGATGTGAGCGTTGGACGGGCGCCCGAGGCCGGACGAAGCCGGTCAACAAAGACAGGCTCCTGATCGAACTTGATCTTCTTGGCGCGGATCGGCTTGGCGCCGGAAACGAAAATGAGCTCTTCATCGCGCGGCATGGCGCGGACATCGGCGGGCAGAAGAAGCGGACGGCGCTCCTCGCGTATGGTGGTCGAGCCCTTGCGCCAGCCGAGGAGCGATCTTGGGCGCGTGTGCGTTTCGCTTTCCCGCAATTCCCACACTTCGCCTGCCATCTCGGCGATGCGCTTGGCGGTGTCATTGTCGGCGGCCGAAAACGCGGTGACGACATGCACGTTGTCGAGAATGACATTCTCGCGGCCATAGGCCTTGGTGAGATGGTTGAGACTCTGGGTGACGAGGAACGCCTTCAATCCATAGCCCGCCATCGCGCCCATCATGGTCTCGAAGAACGGCATGCGGCCGAGCATCGGAAATTCATCGAGCACCAGAATGAGCCGGTGACGCTTTGGGCGTCCTTGAGCGTCCTTTTCCTGGTGCTCCATCAGCGCGCGGGCGAACTGATTGATGACAAGACGCAGGAAAGGCATGAGCCGCAGCGCGTCCGACGGCGGCGGCTGTAAATAAAGCGTGACCGGCTTAGGCCCACACATCAGATCGCCGATGCGAAAGTCGGATGTCGCCGTGTTACGCGCGACAATCTCATCGGCGAACAGACCGAAGAAGCTTTCCGCCGTCGCCTTCACCCCGCTCTGCAGACGCTCCTCGCCGGCGAGAAAGGATTCCGCGGCGTGTAGCACCTCGGGATGGACCTCCGGCTGATTGGTCGCCGGATTCAGTCTGTGCAGGGTCGACTTCATCTGCTGCGCGGTGGCGTCGAGGTCTCGCAGCTTCTCGCGCACGACGGCCAGCGTCTTGCGCTCCGACGGCTCGGCGTAGAGCACATACAAAATGACACCGACGAGGATCGTCTTGGCCGAACGGTCCCAGAAATCCTGATGGCGGCCATCGCCCTGCGGATCGACGAGGATCTCGACGATATTCTGAACGTCGCGGACTTCGTTAGGGCCTTTACGCACTTCAAAGAGCGGGTTGAACGAAGCCGAGTCCAGATGCGTCGGCGCGAGACGCAGAACCGGCCCCAGACCCTCGCGAAATCCAGCCGTGCCCAGAAAGCGGTGGCGTGTATCGCCATCGGCGAGCTCGCCTTTAACGTCGAGCACCAGCGCCGAATGTGGCCACGCCAGCAGCGTCGGCACGACCTGGCCTCTGCCCTTACCGGACCGCGAGGCCCCGATGAGAAGCTGATGCTCGGGGCCATCGAAACAAAGGATGTCTCCCCCGAGTTTACCCAGCACGGCGCCGGTCTCTGCAAAGAGTCCCGCGGCCTTTGCGTCGTTCGACCCGCCCCACGCCTGGGCGCCAAACGGCTTGACGCCGAGCTTGGTGCGCGCGGCCAAACCAACCGGAACAAGCGCAAACAGGAATGCAGCACATACGATGAGACGCGCTACGGAGAACGGTCTCGGAAATGCCTCCGCATGCATGTTCGTCCACGCAAAAATGGACCAGGGCGCATAGATCGGCGTCCCGCCGAGCATAACCAGCGGCGCGCCGAGCGCAGGCTGATGGGAAAACACATCGGCAATGAAGACCGTGGCGAGCCAAAGCCCGGTGAGCGCGATCAGCGCTGAACCCAGCAATGCGGTTCCCGCCCGCTGCATGAGCGAATGACCTCGACCGACAGCGCGGGCCTATCCCGCGCTTGTCGTCGAGGGTTCCGCGGAGCGCGCGGCGACGTGAATTCGATGCGCGCATCGCGTGCATGTCGGAAGCGCTCAGACTGGCAGCGATCTGTGCATTGGATTCACTATTCGAACGCCGCCGGCGCATTCGATGCGTTCAATGACGCGCGACACGCAGCCCGCACACCAGCTGCGACGTCTCGGCGCAGCGGCGCACGCACGGTGCGCGAACGCCGAAACTAGCGCATGCGGTGAATTGGAGAAGCACACCCGACGACCACCCGTGCGGGTACGCGCCTCGAATGACATTGGTGCGCGTCAGGCCCCTTCGCCCATGAAGAGCAAAGGGTGCGGGCTCTTCTCCTTAGCGGTGCGCAATCCCGGCAGCACATCCACCGATTTGATGAACCTGTTCTCCGGGTCGAGACGCGCGCGCAATCCGTCCCACGCCGACAACGACGGCAATGCCGTCCTCAGGAGATAGTCGAAACGACCTGCAACGCTGTGCGCCTCGATCACCTCCGGAACGGCGCGCAGCGCCGCTTCAAAGTCATCGCGTCTTCTGAGCGCACGGCGACGCAACTTGACATTGACCCAGAGGAGGGACCAGGGCGCAAACATGGTCTCTTCCGCGAGCGCGACATAGCCCTTTATGGCGCCACCCTTTTCGAGGCGGCGCACACGCTTCAGACATCCGCTCGCAGATAACCCCAATGCGCGCGCCAGAGCCTGGTTCTGGATATTCGCGTCTTCCAGCAATCGGCGGAGCAGCTCAAGATCGACCGGATCGAGGCGGGCCCCGCTCGGAGCGTAAAGCTGTGGTCTCGAACGCCACTGCTCGCTCATTCCCCTAACCGCGCATCGCCGATCACTCGCCGCGCGCGGGAAGCGCCCTCGAATCCAATTTTAGAGACCCCATGGACTGATCTTCGGACCACGACTCAAGGCACGCACAACGCCTCGATTAAAAACGGGCCTCTTTGCTCAAAGGCCCGTCTGAGCCGCTCGCCAAATTCACGAGAATCCGAACAACGGGCGCTAGCGACGCCCATTGCTGTCGCGAGGCCACAATAATCGATGTTTGGTGAACTCAAACTAAGCAGGTCTCGGCCGGCTGGGCCGAGCTCGGTTTTTCCCATTCTGGCGAACTCAAAGCGTAAGATTTCATATGAACGGTTAACGGCCACGACCACCACGACATCGAGATTCAAACGCGCGATCGTCCAGAGCGCTTGAGCTGTATACATCATCGCGCCATCGCCCGTTAGCGCCAGTACTCTGCGCCCAGGCGACGCGATTGCGGCGCCTGCCGCCAATGGCAAGCCTTGCCCCAACGCGCCGCCAGTAAGACAGAGCCAATCGTGCGGCGGCGCGGAAGATGTCGCGGCTATGACCGCTCCGCTTAGCGTCACCCCATCGTCCGACACAATGCAATCGGCCGGCATATGACGAGCGATCGCGGTCGCAATGGACTGAGCATTCAGCGCGCCATCATCTTGAGAGGGCGCGACCGGGGTAGCGGGCAAGACACTGGTGCTCGCTCCAACGGCATCAGCGAGCGTGACAATCCCCTCGACTTCGCATTCGCCGAACGTCACCAGGTGGTGAATCTTGCACCCTTCAGGGATATGCATTGATGGCTTGTCGGGGTAGGCGAAGTAACCCACTGGCGCCTTGGCGCCGACGCAGACGAGCAGGTCAACGCCCGCCAATTGTGTCTGCCCCATCTCTGCAAAATAGGTCAGTCGTTCTGGCGCGAACCGCCCCGCCCCGCGTGCTTGGCGGGCGGCAAAAGTCTCTGAGACCACTCTCCAGCCAGCTTGCGCCAATCTGGCGCAAGCCTCCAAGCCCCGCTCCTGAAGGCAATTACCGCCTACGAAGATCACAGGCTGTCGCGCCGCCCGGAGCTTATCGACGGCCAGCGATATCGCCCGTTCGTTTGGGCCTACCGGTGCGACTTGTACGGTCAATTCCCCGCTAGTCGCACAGCTGCCCCAAGCCGCGTCCGCGGGAACTATGAGTGTCGCAGGCCCACGCCGCAGTATGGCCGTATGGACAGCCTCCCTCGCAGCGTCCGCCATTTCGCGCGTCACCACCACATCGCGGACCCACACAGAATGGGGCGCAACAATGCTATTAAGATCGGATGTCAAAGGTGCATCGAGACGGCGATGTGCGACAGCGTGGTCGCCGACTAGGTTTATCAGGGGCGTTCGCGCGCGGCGGGCATTGTGCAGATTCGCGGCAGCGTTGAGATAACCGGGCCCCAAATGAAGCAGCGTTGCTGCTGGCCGCGCCGCCATCCGACCAAATCCGTCCGCCGCGCCCGACGCGACACCTTCGAAAAGAACCGGGACCGCCTTGATCCTCGGCTCCCGGTCAAGAGCGAGCACCAAGTCCAACTCGCTGGTCCCGGGATTGGCAAAAACATGCGAGACGCCGCAATCCGCCAGCGCAGAGACGAGCGCGTCGGCTCCCGTTTGACCGCGTTCCTGCCCTTCAATCGCGCTCATCACCCTGTCCCCGGCAAGTCTTCCGTTCGACTCGGTTTCTTGCACGCCGACATGTTATTGTCGACAATTTTTCTCCATGCTAGTATCCCTTAGCGGCGGCGTCCCGTCGCCAGTTGGGGAGGCCGTTGATGGACGTACGTCGCCGTAGAGTTCTTGTGGGATCGTTAGCGGCGCTCACAGTTGGCGCCTGTAGCAGCGGCGCGCGCGCTGATGATATTCAGACGCGCCGTCAACGCTTACGCGAGGCGCTTCGTCAGCGCCGTGAGGCGCGCGACGATCACCCCCCCTTAGACCTCGACACAGCACGCATCGCAGATCCCCGCGCACAGCGAGGCCCCTTTACTCCGATACAGATTGAAGATGTCTGGAACGATACCTCGCGAAGCGGACGGGCAGTGCCTTGGCGAGCCTATCTGCCGCAGAGCGCGCCAGGCCTTTCACCGGTAGTTATCTACTCGCACGGAGGCGGCGGAACCCGCGCAAGCGGCGCCAGCTATGGCGAGCACATCGCTAGTCATGGCTTTGTATCCTTGCACCTGCAGCACGCGGGGAGCGATCGAGACGCGTTCCGCAACGATCCGCAACAGATATCCGAAGCTGCAAGGAACCCTGCGCAAGGTGCGCCGCGCTTTCTAGACGTGCTATTTGCATATCAGCAGCTTCAACGGCTCGAAGCTGGAAGCCTTGCGGCGGCGGTCGACAAGTCTGCCGTTGGTATCGCAGGGCATTCATTCGGCGCCATCACGGCGCAAATCGCTGCTGGGCAATCCGTCACGGGTTTCGAGCAAAGCCTAGCCGTCCCTGCACTCAAAGGCGCTATCGCGCTGAGCCCATCGCCGCCGCGCGCGGCCTACGGTGATGAACGAACCGCGTTCAACCGCATGCTCATGCCCATATTCCATATGACTGGCACGCTCGATGACGCCCCGAACGGCGACTTCGACGCGCCGGCACGCCGCATCCCCTTTGATCGAACGTCCAACGTGGACCAGTGGTTGATGGTTTTGGAGGGCGCGAACCATTTCACCTTTGGCGGCGACCCGAACCCTCAACTTCGCGGGCAAACCTTTGGCTATCCGGCATTGCCGCGTCACCACGACCTCATCAAGGCCGGCGCGCTTGCGTTCTGGCGTTGGACGCTGAAGCGCGACGCAAATGAGCGGGTCTTCCTCGATGGCGGCGGTTTCCAGCGTCTGCTTGCGCGCGGCGATACCTTCGAAGCCAAGAGCGCTAGCCAATGACCATGTCGTTCGACCTCTATTGGTCGTTCCGTTCACCTTACTCCTACTTGGTCACGCCACGGATTGCGGCGCTCGTGCGGACGCATGAGGTCCAATGCGTAGTCCGACCAGTCTATCCCCACGCCATCCGCGCGCCGCAGTTGAACGCCGCTCGGGACGCCACTTGGATTCAGTACTTCAAAACAGACATTGTGCGCACGGCCGAGTTCCTTGGGTTGCCGCTCGCATGGCCACGCCCCGATCCCGTGGCCGCAGATGAAACTGGGCGGGCGTTGGAGGTTCAACCGCACATTCAGCGGCTGACTCGCTTGGGCGTTGCAGCCGCCGAGGCCGGGCGCGGAATTGAGTTTATCGATGAGGTGAGCCGCTTGCTCTGGCACCCGGCGACAACAGACTGGAGCCAGCAAGGCTTGCTCGACGGCGCCGCAGCGCGCGCTGGACTTGATCTGTCCGCACTCGATAAGCGAGTAATTTCAGAAGGCGATCGACTTGAAGCCAGAATCCAAGCGAATCAGGACGCAGAGCTCACAGCGGGACACTGGGGCGTGCCTGTAATGGTATACAGAGGCGAGCCATTCTTTGGCCAGGATCGCTTCGATCAATTGCTTTGGCGCTTGAAAAAAAACGGCCTTGGGCCGCGCAAATCAGTGGTGTCGTAAATGAGCGACTTGACGCGCAGAGCCTTTACCACCCTCGCGGCAAGCGCCGCGATTGCGCCCTCAGCTGCAGCGAGCGATTCTTGGGATGCAGGGTTGGTCAAGCACATCCTGCCGACCGTCTCTGAGCGCGCCATTTTGCTCAAAGTCTCCTTCCGAGAGCCCATGCAGGCGCCGACATTATTGATGTCCGGCAGGCGGTTCGATGGCGAGATGACCGACACAGAGGGTCGATATTGGCGATTTCTCGCAGATGACCTCTCACCGAATTCGAGCCATCGCTTGGAACTTGTCCAACGACGTCGGCGCCTATGCGATGCCTGGACGCTGCGAACCTTCCCCGACGCGAATGCCGACATCAGTTCGTTCCGATTGCTTAAGTTTACTTGCGCCGGGGGATGGGAGGGGTCTCGCAGCATCGGCGGGATAGAAGCCTTTCGTCCTCTTGCAGTTCGACAACGACTGCTTGAGCGAGCGCTTTCGTTCGCCCCCGATGCTGTTATCGCCAACGGCGATCACATCTATTGGGATCAACACGCATGGCTCGAACACCCCAACGCTGAAATCCGGCGACTGACCCGCGAAGCCTATGATCAGTTCGGGTACTTTGATCGCAACCAACTGATCTTTGGCACGGAGAATGAGGCATTAATCAAGAGACTGGCTGCGCCTCAGGTCGCTGACCTATATGAAACTCGTCTGCGATCAGTTCCTTGCTTCTTCATTGGCGACGATCACGACTATTTCGAAAACGATGACGCGTCGCCCGAATTTGTCGCCTTCCCACCGGATGATTTCAACTTCCGCGCCGCACGGGCCGTGCAACGTCTCTACTATCCAGAGTTTTTGCCAGAGCCGACGCGCCCACAAAGACTGCCCGGGGCCTCCGCCGTCGATACAGGTCCAGGCATCTCAGAGTGCTTCGGCACCCTTCGCGCAGGCACGCTCCTCGAGGCCAATCTCTATGATTGCGGTCGATACTTGTCGCTGAGTGGCCCGGCGGCGGGATTGATTCCGTCTGATGCCGAAGCGTGGCTTCGCGCGCGGACGGCCGCCGAAGACACGCGCCACTATCTTCATATGCCATCTCATCCCGCCGGATGGACCGCGGGAAAATGGCGCGAATGGTACCCCGACGTCCTTGCCTCTGCAGGCGGCGGAGAGGTTGTTGTCAGCACCCATGGCGCCAACGTGTCGGGCCGGCTCACGACCGAACAGGCCAAGTACTTCTGGCAAGCTGGCTGGTTTGCTCAGCACCAAAGACTGCTGGGCGCACTGTCCGCACAGCGAACGCGCGCAGCCGCCATGATTTCTGGGGACCTTCACGCGATCGGGCACGCTTTGATTACGTCAAGCGGCGACTTGGATCTGGCGCGCAACCCCGTGCATACGATCCTCTCCGGTCCACTCGGCTCATCGACTGCAGGCTGGCCCTCGTTCGCGCGCGGGACACAGCCCCAACCGCCGCACAGCGTTCGCCTCGACCAAGATTACGCGCCCCAAGAGAAAAATGGCTTCACCATCATCGATGTCGATCGGAACAGGATGACCGTACGTCTATTCGCATGGCGTGAACCGGACAGCGTTGAGTCCATCGACCGGCTAGAGCCTTTCGATACCTTCACCATCGAACGACCGAGCTAGCGACATGAGCATAACACGACGAGCTCTTTGCGTAGCCCTCCCGCCAGCGCTGGCCGGATGCGCAACAGCCAACGTCCAGCCAAGACAAGCATTCACGGACTGGTCCCCGGCGATTGGATCATTTGAGCATCATGATTCCGCGCGTACCAGCTATTTTCCAGAATTTGAGGCCTTCTCCGGACCGAGAAGCGAAGCGAGCGTCCAGCGCCTGAGCGATGTAACTGGTCTTTGGAATGCAGCGTTCTCTTCCGAAGAGCGCGGCTTTGCCCTTCACGGTGTGATCGGCGGTGTAGAAGCGGCAGGACCGCCAAGCGTTACGATGTTCAGCCCCGGCACGATGGAACCGCTCAAGCGCGTTACCTTGGCTGAACCGACGGCAGACGATTGGGTCTATCCCGGCGGGGTCGCCGTGCATGGATCGGGCTATGTGTTTGCCGTGACTGGCACGCGCCTCGTCAAGATTGACTCAAATAGCGGCGATGTCGTCAGCAACCTTGATCTGCCTGCGCCCGCCGGTCGCAACGTGACCGCCTATAATGGCTTCGTCGCTGCGCGCGATGGCGCAATCATCCTGAAATCCCACCACCGTAAACTCGACTGCCCTTCTCAAGGCTACCGCGCGCTGATCGAGTGCGGCGTTGATGGGCTGCCGTCTTCAACTCTCGTCATTGTCGACCCGGGTTCGAACCAGATCCGGTGGCAAGGTGCTGCGCCAGAGTTTGTAGGAGGCCGCGTGAGCTGCGTTTCCTGGCGCGGGCGGGAGTACGTGTATCTCGCTGGCGCCGATGCTGTTCATCGTCTTGTCTATTCTCGTGGAGCGCTGCGACAGGATCGCGCTTGGGGGCCCGCCAACTATAGAAGCTCCTCCGCCACACCAGGAACCGCTGTGGTTGGGTTTGGAGAGTACGTGGTTGTGCAGGACAACGCCATCCCGACGCGGGCGCCGCTCTCGGTGTCCATCATTTCGCAAGCAGACAGCGAAACTCGGTGGCGGCTAACGCCATTCGATGATGGCGGCGAGTTTTCATTCATGCCCTCCAAACCTACCGTCGATGTAGCGCGCTCTCGCATCTACGTTGGTGACGCGCATGCGGGCATAGCGGCGATCGACTTTGACCCCGTCCAAGGGCCCCGCGTTGCGTGGCGGCGGCCCTATCGAACAGGCTCCTTTCTCACGCTGTGCGGCGAGCGTCGGGTACTTGTTGTCAGCGACATCGGGCGACCACGCTATGATGATTACGGCGCACCGATCCATACCCAAGAAACTTGCCGCTGGCTCGATGCGGCCTCTGGCAGAGATCTTGCCGAGATCGCAGGGCTTCCCCGCAACTTTGGACTTACCCTAACGCCAGGGCCGGGCGGGGCCATTTATTATGCTACGCGAACGCAAGGCCTTTACCGATTAGCGCCAAGTCTGACATCCTAATGACCATTAGGACTAGGCCGATGTCGCAGAGATCTACGAAAACCAGTAAGGTTATCCGCCTGAGAACGCCGGACGCTCGAGTATCCGCGCTCGGCATTGCACGCGCCACTGCACGGGACATTGAGCGCGGAGTCTACCAACCAGGTTCGCGCCTCCGCGAACAAGAGCTCGCCGACAAATTCAAGTGCTCCCGCGCTCCCGTTCGCGAAGCTTTGCGCGTCTTGGAGAGTCAGGGAAGCGTTGTGATCGAGCCTATGAGGGGCGCTCGCGTTGCAACGGTCGAGGACGCCAGCTTCTACGAGGTCTTTCTGATCCGTCGCGCGCTTGCGGGCCTTATCATACAACAAGTCGTCAAGGCGCCCTCATCCGCTGCGAAGGAAGAGTTCGTATCCCGCGCCCGAGCGCTTACGGAGGCTGCAGAGACCTGCCCCGACGGACACGTGTTTGCCGGCAGAGTTCGCCGCGCCATCCAGATCATGCAGAAAGTCGCGCAAACACCGAGAACATTGCATTTGATCAGGAGCCTCACCTTCGGCTACCTGGCCTTTCAAGACGACATCGTGGCGACCAAGAAAAGCAGACGCACGCAGGCAAAGCTTTGGCTGCGCATCGCTAAAGCTGTCGAAAACGGCCAGCCTGATGCGGCGCGCTCCGCCATGGACGAACTTTTTGATTTTGCGTTTGAGTACGTTGCCGAGATGAAATCGACCCAAGTCGCGAACATCTCCGAATGAGGGCATGACCATGCCCATGCGCCGCTGTCTCGTGCTTCTTCAAACGAGAATGCAACATCCGTTCGGCGCTGGCGTGAAGTGCCGGGTGAGATGATCGGGCTCTACTACTTGCACGTTCTCGGGAGCGCGGCGGACACACGGCGGGTTCCACCTCTCAGAAAAACAGAAGGCCCGCTTTCGCGGGCCAAAGTCGTTGGGAGGAGAGTGTGCTATTCCCCAAACCTGAAACTGAGTTCGGCTCCGATGACACGAGGGAGGCCATAGTACTCATTGCCGAGCACGTTCTGGAGAAACTCCGGATCATCACCGATGTTTCTAGCGAATACCGACGCCGCCCACGGCCCACTCTCGATGCCCACCCTCAGATCGAACTTGGCAAAGTCGTCCAGAGACCGGCTTTGGCCAGGCACTTTCAGTGCTCCAATGACATTCTCATAGCCGCCGCTCTCCGTCTGGGCCGTCGCGACCACAAAGGCGTTAAGCGCGCTCGAGACGCTCCAATCGTACCTCACGTTCAACACAGCCGTTAGGTCGCGAGCGCGATTAATTCGTGAGCCCGAGATATCGTAGGAAACGCCCTGCACGATCACAATTGAGCCCGCGTCGTACTCGCCGTCAGCCGTCGACATCGAGCCCTGCAAAGTCAGACGCCCGGGCCCAACGTCGAAGAACGTTGAAGCTTCCACCTCAATGCCCCAGGAGGCAGATCCGGGAACATTAACGAGAGCGGTCGTGGTGTCGGTGCTTGAGATTGCGGTGACCACCTGCACATCTTCAGATTCATTATAGTAGGCGGCCACTGAACCTGTGAGGCGGCCGAACAATCGGCCCTTCCACCCCACCTCACCTGAGATGATCGTCTCGGGTTCGTACGATATGAACCCGGGGTTGATGGTGCCGGTGTTGAAACCGCCGGGCCGGAACGCGGTGGCGCCTCTCACGTACACGATGTTGTCGTCATCGATCCGAAAGCGCGCACTCACTCCCGGTGTGAAGAACTCACTTTGCAACTGGTCGGTTGCTGGTCCAATAGACGTGTTAGGGTTTCCCGCACCTGCCGGCTCGCGATCGATGCGTTGGAACTGGAAGTCCTTGTCGTCCGCCTGATACCGACCTTCAACGGTAAAGGAGACCAATGGATTTAGCTGCCACTCTGCGAGCCCAAACACAGACCACGAAGCGACATCCTCTTGGAATGTCTCTGTACGCGCGCGCTGTTCTCGAACTGGTGATGAGTTTCCGGCTGTGCCACTATTCACCGTAAGCACATCACTATCGCTTTGCTGAACGTCGGCGCCGATCAACCAGCGGAGCGCGCCGTCGGAGGAGCTTGGCGAGGCCAGCCTCACTTCGAGGCCCGAACGCTCATAGACCTCGCCTTGGTCCACACGGAGGTCTGTCACAATGCTATTGGCGTTGACATCCTCAAAACCGAGAAAATGATCCAGATCGTCGTTTGCCCGAAGCCCGTCGCGGTGGCGGTACGCGCCCACAACTGTAAGGTCGGCAAACCCGAGGTCGCCATTAATCTCCAAGAACCCAGTGTTCTCGTCGATCACCACGTCCCCCACACGTGAAGCGTTGCGTTCGAAGGGACCCGGGTCAAACCTTTCGGCACGCCCGGCAACATCGAGCCGGCGACCCAACGCGCTAAAGCTGGGAGCCGTCGAGGATGACGACTCCCCAGTGAGCGTTATCGTCCACGCCTCGTTGAGTTGACCCAGCACGGAAAGCCTGCCGCCGTAAAAGCTCTGGTCGTCGACGTTTTCACCCGTGTTCACGTCCCGATAGAAGCCGTCCGTCTGGTCGTACCCAACGACAGCGATCCGCGCCGCCAAGCGATCGTCAATGATCGGGGCATTCAACACACCACGGAGCGTTGATCTATCCCGGTCGTCGTACCCTAAGGAGAACATGCCGCTGACGCCGTCCAGATCGGGACGACGCGTAACAACGTTCACAGCGCCCCCAACCGCATTGCGGCCAAAGAGGGCGCCTTGTGGCCCACGCAATGTCTCAACCCGAGCCGCGTCGAACAAATCAAGGGTGTTGAAAGCGCGACCGCCAAAACCACCGCCAGCGACAAAAATCCCATTCCTGTAGACGCCGCTCGCGGACTCTGAAAAGCCGTTGCGCCCACCGCCTTGGCCCCGAATGGCAATGTCACTCAGATACTCAGGCCCGCCATTTACGAGAACCGTCGACGGCGATTGCCGCAGATAGTCCTCCAAGCGATCCAGAACGAGGGTCTCCAGTTGCTCCGCTCCCAGAACGTTCGCCGCTACCGGCACGTCCTGTAGACGCTCCGCCGTGCGGCGCGCGGTCACGATGATCTCCTCGTCGCCCGATGGGGCCGTTTGCGCGAAAGCTGGACTTGCGGCGGCAGCCAGAGCCAACGCCTGAATGCTCGCTTGCATCAAGAACCGCATACATTCCTCCCCTGCGCGATCGCACAAGGCACCTCATTCCGCGGGGCTCGGCGTCACATTGTCGACAATTATGCCATCTGGCCCCTACGGTCAACAAGCAGAGCCAGATTGTCGACATTTCCCAGATGGCGATCTAACTTGGAGCGGATTGGAGAGCACAATTTGCTAAACCGTCGCGAGACCCTTGGCGGAGGGATCGCGCTGTCATACGGCGCACCTAAATCGGCAAGGGGACCCGAGAGGTCTCGCATCAACGAGATCCTGGATCTTCTCAATGCGCAGGAGCACCTGCGCAGCGGCGATGTTGGCGAGCGCGCTGTGGAAATCTATCTCGCCAACGCCCTCGAAGCGGCGGGCTTCGCGCTGGAAAGGCAGACGGTCCAGTGCCCGCAGTTCGATATTGCGCACGCTGAAATTGCCTTCAACCACGAACGCATCCCCTTGGTGCTTGCGCCCTTCCGTGAGCAAACACTCCATATTAACGCCACGACACGCCTGGTCCCCTGGCGCAGCGGTGCAGACACCAACCACCTGACTGGCGCGGTCGCCGTTATTGATTTGCCGTACGCGCGCCACTCCCAAATGATGACGCAGTTTTCCAACGAGGCGATACAACAGGCCGTCCAGGGCGATCCCCTGGCGATCTTGCTAATCACGCATGGACCAACGGGCGAAAGCATCCATCTCAACGTCCCAATTGTACAACGCGATCTGCCCGCAGCACCGATACTCCTGCTCGGCCCCAGACCAGCCCGCGCCCTCGCCTCCAAGATCACAAGTTTTTCCGACTGTCGGTTGGCTATAGAGGCGTCGAGAAACGCCGCACAGACAACCAATCTGATCGGCTCCATTCAACGTTCGGGGCGCACTATCGTCGTTTCAACCCCGCGCACCGGATGGACGGCCGCCGTTGCCGAGCGCGGACCCGGACTCGCCGCCTTTAGAGAACTTGCATCGTGGGCTCCTCGGGCGCTCCGAGATTTCAATCTGGTTTTTGTCTGCACCGCAGCACATGAGTACGACAATGAGGGAAGCCGACGCTTCCTGGCGACTCTCGCGCCGAGTCCGGTTGAGGTAGCGCTTTGGGTTCACTTGGGCGCCGGGTTTGCCGCGCGCGACTTCCATGAACTGGGCGACTACCGGCTGCTCCCGCTGCCCAGCGCTGATCCTCAGCGGTTCCTCGTTGGCAGCACGCAGCACCTTGAACGGCTCCAAACCGCATTCGAGCGCCTGCCTGGCCTGGAGAGGCCCTATCCCGCGACCGCAGGCGCCGCAGGAGAACTCTCAGAGCTGATCGCGCACGGGTACACGTCGTTGTTCGGTCTCTTCGGCGCCCATCGCTTCCACCATGTGGACGCAGATCGGCTGGACAAGACAGGCCCCGATTTGATCGCGGCCTGCATCAACGCCATCAAGCGCGCCACACTATCGATCATGAGAGCTTCGCGATGAACCCTGCACAGCCGAGCGCCGGCCTTAATCGTCGGCAATTGACCTCACTTGCCATAGCTTCGGCCTTCACGTCTGCCTGTGCTCATGCAACTCGTGCCGAGCCAACGTGCAGTGACGCCTTCTATTTCTGCTTCCCAATCTTTGAGTTCGCGCGAACGGCATGGCAAGCGGCCGCGCCAAGCGCCCAACATCCAGAGGGGCGCTACAACAGGCTTTCGCACCGCACCACGCTCGCCGATCACACGGCGAGGTCGGTGACGACGCCCAACAACGACACAGTGTACTCGTCGATGCGCCTGGATCTTTCCCAGGGCCCGTTGGAGATCGACGTCCCGAGCGTCAGTGATCGATATTTCTCCGTGGCGCTGATGAATTGCTTCACTGACAACGTTGCGTATGTTGGGACTCGCTCCACGCAGGGCCGTGGAGGTCGCTATCTTATTGCGCCCCCGGGCTGGCGGGGCAATACCAGCGTCGCTCCACCCCAAACCATCGTAAGTCCCACAAGCGACGCATGGCTGCTTGCTCGAATTTTGGTGGACGGCGAGGCCGATCTCTTAGAAGCAAACGCAATCCAAAGGGGATTCAATGTTGTGCAGGCGCCGCCGCCTTCGCCGCCGCGCATCCGTCCCATAACGGCGAGCGATCCCGAAAATCTTCTGGATGTCGTCAATGAAATGCTTGAGCGTAACCGCGCCGACCCTCGTGTCGCGCGCGCCACCGCTACGCTCGCTCCGTGGGGCGTTCGCCCAGGTGTTCAAGGCGCGTTCGCCCAATTGCCGGCAGATCACAGAGAGGCCTGGCGCGGCGCTATTGCGAATTCACTGCAAGCGATGCGCGCGGGCTTCGCCGCTCAAGGCTCGTCTGCGAATGGATGGAGTTATCCGCCGGCCGAAATCGGTTCCCAGAGCGCAACCGACCAAGTGAGAGCGACGGTCGCACTGAGCGGTCTCGCTGCCCTGGAGCGCGAAGAGGCGACATATGCGCGCTGCGACCGTGACGCCGCCGGCGCAATGCTGGACGGATCCCGCAGCTACCAACTGCTCATACCGCGCGACGTGCCCGCGCGAGCGTTCTGGTCGCTCTCGTTATATACAGTTGAAGCCGATGGCCGACTGTTCTTCGCTGAGAACGCTCTGCGGCGATACTCGCTCGGCAATCGCAGTCCAAACCTCACCAAACAGAGCGATGACTCCGTTCGCATCTTGATACAGAACGACCAACCTCAAAGCGAGGCTGGCAATTGGTTTCCAACGCCTCCCGGACCGTTCGCCCTCGTGTTCAGGTTTTACATGCCCAGCGCGCCGCTGCTTACGGGAGCGTGGCGTCTGCCTGCGGTTGAGAGAGTCGCATCATAGGATTGTCGACAATTCTTCTGCATGATATGGGATCTTTTCGGGGAGATCGCCAGTGTCAGCAGACGCACCAATTCGCGAGAATCCGAAGGAGCGCCAACAGGAGCAATCCGCAGGCTGGGCGCTATTCCTGCTCACTTTGATCTACAGTCTCAACTTTCTGGACCGGCAAATCGTCACAATCCTTGCGGCGCCCATCAAGCAAGACCTTGGCTTGTCGAATACGCAGCTGGGCCTGATCTCGGGGCTCGCCTTCGCCCTATTCTATAGCACGTTGGGGGTCCCGATCGCGGCGATAGCTGACCGCTCCAATCGAACCCGACTTCTCGGCTTTTGCTGCGCCATCTGGAGCGCCATGACCGCACTCTGCGGCGCAGCGACCAGCTTTATGCACCTGTTCCTTCTTCGTATAGGCGTTGGCATTGGCGAAGCAGGCTGCGTTCCCACCTCCCACAGCCTCATCTCCGATCTTTTCCCCCCAAAGAAGCGCGCTCAGGCCATGGCAATTTTCGCCATCGGAATCCCACTGGGCTCACTTGGTGGACTTGCTCTGGGCGGCTTCGTCGCCGAGCACTGGGGATGGCGACTTGCATTTCTCGTGGCTGGCCTCCCTGGCCTGCTGGCAACGTTGTTGCTGCTTTTGACAGTGCAGGAGCCGCCGCGGCTTCCCGACCACGAAGAGCGCGCGGGATCAATCACGTCTCTCCTCAAAAATAGAGAATTTCTGCTTCTGTCCTTTGCGGCCGCCGCTGCGTCCGCGGCAGGCTACGGCCTACTCAGTTTCATCGGCGTTTACCTGGCAGAACGCTTCGATCTCGGGCTGACAGCGCTAGGATTGCGACTCGGACTCATCGTCGGCTTGAGCGGTATTCTAGGTTCGCTCGCGGGCGGCGCTCTTTCGCGCCGTCAAGGCGCACGAAGCGACTCGATGGCGCCTGCGGCGGTCTCACTGGTCGTCTCGGCGTCATTGCTCCCCTTTGCGCTTACGGCCTCCACTCAACTTATCGCCTTCGTCCTGTTGTTCTGCGTGTCCTTTTTGAACGCGCTTTGGTACGGGCCGGTTTTCGCCGCCGTGCAGTCTGTTGCTTCAGCCAGCCTCCGGGCGCGAGCTTCTTCCGTGTTTACGCTCATCGTGAATGGAATAGGCCTTGGCCTCGGGCCGCTCGCTGTCGGCCTCTTGGCCGACGCCAGCGCACTCACAGAACCGCTAAGAACCAACGTCCCCTCTTTCAGCGCCCTCGGCGCCGCGATGGCGATCGTCGGGGGCTTAAACATCGCGGCTGCTGTCCTATTTTTCCTGGCGCGACGGCGAGACCCGATGCACGGCCCGCAAGCAAAGCGCACCTATGAAGCATAAACTCCTATCGCTGCGAGACCTACACTTCATGCTGTTCGACGTTCTTCGGACAGAGGAGCTCTTTTGTCGCCCTCATTTCAACTCGCACTCGCGTTCGACAGCAGAAGCAATCCTACAGCTCGCAGAGGATATCGCATCCAAGGAGTTCGCACCGCATAACAGGAAGGCCGACCTCAATGAACCGCGTATCGCCGACAATCGAGTAGAGATCATCCCTGAAGTCGGCGCCGCGCTTGGCCACTTCAGGGAAGCTGGCTTCTTTGGAATGACCGCTTCCATCGAGAATGGTGGAATGCAATTGCCGTTAAGCATTGCCAATGCTGCCGTCTCCTTCTTTCAGGCGGCCAATCCGGGCACGGCTGGGTACGCGTTCCTCACCATTGCAGCCGCAAACATGCTTAGTCGCTTCGGTAGTGAGGCGCACCATGCTCGCTACCTGAGGGCGATGATTGAGGGACGATTCTACGGCACAATGTGTCTATCCGAACCTCATGCTGGCTCGTCGCTCGCCGATCTCGTCACCAAAGCCGTTCCCGCTGGTGACTCCACCTTTCGAATTTTCGGACGGAAGATGTGGACGTCCGGTGGCGATCACGAGCTCTCTGAGAATATTGTCCATATGGTGCTGGCGCGCATGCCAGACGCCCCGAGCGGAACCAGGGGCCTCTCCCTGTTTTTGACGCCCAAATACATCGTGACCGAGAATGACCAGTACGAGCGCAATGACGTGACGCTTGCTGGGCTAAACCACAAGATGGGATACCGGGGCACCGCGAATGCGGCGCTTACCTTCGGAGACGGCGCATTTTTGCCTCACGGGCAATCAGGGGCCGTAGCTTACCTGGTAGGAGAACCAAACAAGGGTCTGGACATCATGTTCCACATGATGAACGAGGCTCGTATCGGCGTCGGTCTAAACGCCGCCTCTCTGGGCTACACTGGCTACCTTCACGCTCTTGCTTATAGCCGAGAGCGCGCCCAGGGGCGACTCCCTGGCAACAGCGATCCTACAACGCCGCAGGTGGCTATCATCAATCATCCAGATGTTCGACGGATGCTGCTGGCGCAAAAAGCTTATGCGGAAGGGGCGCTGATGTTGTGCCTCTTATGCTCGCGGCTCTACGACGACTCCATCTCCCTACCGTCTTTGGAAGATCGAGAGGAAGCCCGTGGTGTCCTCGAATTGCTGACGCCGGTGGCAAAGAGTTGGCCTGCCCAATACTGCTTGGAAGCCAACTCCCTCGCCATACAAGTGCATGGCGGCTATGGCTACACGCGCGATTTCCCGGTCGAGCAGATGTATCGAGACAACCGGCTGAATGCGATCCACGAGGGCACCAACGGCATTCAAGCGCTGGATCTCGTGACGCGGAAACTCAGAAGGAACAATGCACGGGCGCTCGCTAGCCTCACCACGAGGATTGCCGCAACATGTCTGGCCGCTCGTTCTGCGGATGACGAGTTCTCATCATATGCAGTTGCGCTGGAGACGCTCTTCGGGAAGATCGACGCTGTGACCGGAACGGCGTCCGAGCCGGAGACCATCGCCAATGCCACACTGGTCTTAGAGGCTTTCGGTCACGCTTGCGTCGCATGGCTGTGGCTCTGGCAGGCGTTAGCGGCTCGTCAAACAAATCATATGCTCGCCCAAGAAAAGCTACAGGCATGCCGCTACTTCTTCCGCTGGGAGCTCCCGCAAACTCAGTGGCGCATTGACATCTTGTCAGGTCGGGAAAACCTGCTGTTGGAAGACTTCAATCCACATTCCTAACGTTGCAGGTGTTCTCGACGTGCACATGCGGGCGTTTGCGTCGCAACGCCAAGGCCGCGTGGCCACGACCATCGCATAATCGCCCGCGCAGCCGTCCGCATCGAGGGACGCTGCGCTCTAAAGCCCTCGACCCGGCCGGCTTCAGGCGCGGGCCAGGAGGAACGAGGTCGCGGACCACGCGGCCCCGGCGGACCGAGCGATCCGCCGCTCACCTTCTGGAGCGATCCCATGACAACCGAAATCCTGGACACCGCCGCTGACGCGCAACGCACGTGCTTCGTCCCCGTCAGCAAACTCGCCGTGCATGAAGACAATGTGCGGCGCACCGACAAACGCGCCGACATCGAGGCGCTCGCCGCATCCATCGCCGCGCACGGCCTTCTGCAAAATCTCTCCGTCGTGCGCGCGGACGATGGCCGCTACGGCGTGGTCGCCGGATCGCGCCGCCTCGCAGCGCTCCGGCTGCTCATCAAGCAGGGAAGATTGGCGCGCGACTTTGCTGCGCCCTGCACCATCGTCGAACCGGCGTTGAGTTCTGAGGCGTCACTCGCCGAGAACGTCCAGCGCGTCGCCATGAACGCCATGGACGAAATGGAAGCGTTCGCACGGCTCGTCGATGACGGCATGAGCGTCGATGCCATTGCCGAACGGTTCGGCGCGAGCGTGCGCCACGTCGAACAGCGCCTCGCCCTCGGCCGCCTTTCGCCGAAGGTCCGTGCAGCCTATCGCAAAGGCGACCTCACGCTCGATGTCGCGCGGGCGTTCTGTCTCACCGACGACCACGGCGCCCAAGAGCGTCTGTTCAAGCAGGTTCCCAAACCGATCTCCCATGCGCCGAGCATCCGCAACGCGCTCTCTGGCGGTCGCGCGCCTGCCACCGACCGGCTTGCCCGCTTTGTTGGACTGGAGGCGTATGAGGCAGCCGGCGGGCGGATCGTCCGCGATCTGTTCGAGGATGAAGTGGCCTTTCTCGAAGACGGCGAACTCCTCCAGCGCCTCGCCGCCGAACGTATCGAGGAGATGCGCGAAAGCCTGGCCGCAGAGGGGTGGGCTTGGGTCGAAGTCCAATTGCATCACGGACAGATCGAAGGCTGCGCGAGCGAACGCGTGCGTCCCCGCACACGCCCGCTGACCGGGGACGAGCGCGCCGCGATCGCCGACCTCGAAGCTGAGATCGAGACGCTCGACAACGCACTTAAATCCGATTCCGATAGCGAGGTGCTGTGGACCGCGCGCGACGCGGCGGAGGCGCGGCTCGATGCGCTGCGAGAAGCGCATCAAAGCTGGGACAAGGCCGAGATGGTGCATGCCGGCGCCGTCGTCACCATCGACCGCAATGGCGAACCCATTGTCACGCGCGGCCTCATCAAGCGGGGCGACCTTAAGGCTGTTCGCAAGCTGCGCGCGGTCGAACCCGATGCCTTGAGCGACATTGGCGACACATCCGTTGAGGCGGCGCCGCGTTCGCCCACCCTGCCGAAATCGCTTGTGGCAGGTCTGACCGCCTCACGCACCCGCGCGCTTCGCGCTGAACTCTCGGGCCGTCCGCAGGTTGCGCTTGCACTTATGGTGCTGGCGCTCATTCGCCGGAGCGCGGCGCGCGCCGATGTGCCGGGCCTGGCCATTGCGATCTCACCCGTCGGGTTCGATGACGACGATCGGTTCGAGCAGGTGCGCACCGAAGCCTCTGCCGCTTACGCGGACACTGACCTCGCCGGGCTCGCCGACGAACCCGTCGACAAGCTGCTTGAACTCCTCGCCCTGTTCGTCGCGGAAGCCGTCGACCTGACCCATGACGGCGCACCACCATCGGCTGAGCGCACGCAGGCGACCTCAGACGAACTCGCGGCCGTGCTCGATCTCGACATGCACCGCCATTGGGAAGCATCGACAGAATTCTGGGAGAAGGCGCCCAAAGCATTCACGCTTGAAGCGCTCTCCACCGCGCCAGCCATGATCAAACTCACTGAGCGGGCGCGCAAGCCGAAGATCGCGGCCTTCGCCAAGATGAAGCGCACCGATCTCGCGCGCGTGGCGGTGCGCCAACTCAGGGATTGGCTGCCCCATGTGCTGATCACACCACCAAGATCCGGCGTGTTGGTCATCACGTCCGCCGGACAAGAAGCGTTGGCGGAAGCCGACGCCGCTTAAGCCCCTCGCATCTTTCAAGTCTCACGCGCCGCCGGCCATCCGGCGGCGCTTTGCGTTTCGGAGTAAGACATCATGACAATCCATTCCACGATCGCTGGCCAGCGCCGCGACGTCGCCCTGGAAATCACCACCAAGATCCTCGCCGAATTGGAGCGCGGCGTAATGCCATGGCGCAAACCATGGGACGGCGCCCGCACTGGGCTTGCCTTGCCGCGCCGCGCCACCGGCGAAAATTATCGCGGCGTGAACGTCATCATGTTGTGGAGCGCTGCCGTTGCCAGGGGATATGCCTCGCCCTACTGGATCACGCTCCGCCAAGCCAATCAGATCGGCGCGCATGTCCGCAAGGGCGAACGCGGCGAAATGGTCGTCTATTACGGCCAGGCCAAGAAGACGCGCGACAACGGCGCCGGCGAGAAGGTGGAAGACAGCTTTCGCTTTCTCAAGTTCTTCACCGCGTTCAATGCCGAACAGATCGAAGGGCTACCGGAGCGGTTCTTTCCCGCGCCTGCGGAGGCCGACAGCCTTCCTATCGCCGAGCACGAGGCGTGGTTCGCCAAGCTCGACATCAAACGTATCCTTACGCAAGACATCGCCTGCTACATACCCTCCGAGGACGTGATCGGCATGCCGCCTTTGGCGGCGTTTGACTCCCCCGATCATTACGCAGCGACCTTGAACCATGAAGCGGTGCACGCCACCGGCGCCGCGCATCGCGTCGACCGCGATATGCCCAAGCGCTTCAACGCTCATGCGCTAGCGGGGGAAGAATTGGTCGCCGAGATCGGCGCTTCAATTCTTGGCGCGCACTTGGGACTGCCGCCAGATCATCTGAGCGATCATGCCTCTTACGTCGGCCACTGGATGAAACTGCTGAAGGACGACAAGCGCGCGTTTCTGTCAGCGGCGGCCCAGGCGCAAACAGCGGTCGATTGGTTGTTGCACAAGAGTCCGCTGGCCCTCTGAGGTGCTTGCTCGGCCCAAGCTAATCGCAGCGCCGTCTGTACGCTGGATGCGGGGCTCTGATGAAGACCTCTTGCCCCATGTGCAATGCACGCGTGGTCATCTCCCGGTCGGGGGGGCCTCCTGGATCATCGGCTGCCCTGCTATATTGACGTATGGCCCCTGTTTCGACTCAGCTTCCGGATCACGGTGCTCGGCCTTGCTATCTTTGCGGGGCGCCGCTGTGTCCGCCTCAAAATAGCGATCACGTACCGCTGCGCGGGCTGATCGCGCCCGTCATCAGGCAACAGCATAACCTCGATCGCTTGCTCACGCTCCCGGTCCATCGCGTCTGCAACTCCGCGTATTCCCGGGATGAGGAATATTTCCTAGCCAGCCTCATGCCGTTCTCTCGCGGATCGGAAGCCGGAGACGCGATCTACCGGAAATATCTCGACGACTTCAGCAAGGATGGCCGCAAGGCCAAGCTTATGCGCAAAGTTCTGCGCGAGTTCGACCCCACACCGAGCGGGCTGGAAATCCCTGGCAAAGTGGTGAAACGCCAAAACGGCGCGCGCATTGCCCGCGTGGCGTGGAAAATCGTGCGCGGGCTGCATTTCCATCATCACGGCACGGTCATGCCGGACGGCCTGAATACCAATGTAACCATGACCGCGCCGGGTGAGCGCCCGCCCGAGCCGTTCTTGCAAGTCAAGGATTTGCCAGATGATGTCACGCACGGGCGCTATCCGGGCATCTTCGACTATCGCTTCCGCTGCTTCGATGTCGATGAAGGCCAGCTGCGTTATTGGGGGATGCTGCTCTGGGATAAAATCATCATCACCGTCGCGTTCCACGATCCGTGGACGTGCGATTGTGAAAAGTGCGTCGCGGCACTTGCGGCGCTGCCGTCCGCCGCATGACCGATCCGACGCAAATCGATGAGGCCGAGGCGCGGCGCGTTATGGCTGGCGAGCCTTGGCCGGGCCGAACTGGAGTTCGCTACATCGGTCTGTGCACCGCTTTACTGGATCATGCGCGAAACCGACGGCCAGGTGCGGGTTCGAAACGGCACAGCTTTCTTTCTCGACGCCGGCCAAGGCGTATTCGGCGTGACTGCCGCGCATGTGCTCGCCGGGCTTGAGGCGGATCGTGCCACCAACACCGTGTTGGCCGTGCAACTCGGCACCGAACTTGTTTTGGATTTCGAAGGCGCGCATGCGGTTATCGACCGCAATGACGAACTAGACATCGCGACCTTTCGCATCAGCGCCGCCGAAGTGGCGAGTATCGGGAAGACGCCACTGACTGGATCGCAAGCGGCATGGCCGCCAGCACCGCCACAACAAGGACGCGGTCTCTATTTCTCCGGTTTCGCCGGAGCAGGCACGCTGTGGCTGGCGGCGGACGAGATATCCTTCGCCGCTGCGCCCGGAGGCGGTGTTGCCGATGTGGTGGGGCGGCGCGACATTTGGACAGTGTTCAATCGTGCCAACTGGATCGACGTAATGGGGCTTGGGATGCCGCCGGAGCGCTACGATTTCGGGGGCATAAGCGGCGGACCAATGATCTCGGTGATCGAGCGCAATGGGGTGCGATCCTGGGCGCTGGCCGGCGTGATCTACGAAGGGCCAAACCCCTCCACCCAGGAGGGAGTTGCTATTGAAGGCTTCGAGACGATCAGGGCGAGGCGCGCACATTTTATCCGGTCGGACGGAACGCTCGACCTCAGCATGTGCAGCGCTTTGATGAAATCCTCGCTGAGCACGTCGTGACGCGCGCGCGGATTGAACGCCCAGCGGTCGCCCTGGTCGATATTGACCTGTTCGGCTTCGTTCAATTCGCGCCGAAGCGTGATGTAGCTCGGAATGAGCCCATCACGCTCCTCTGGCGCCAAGGGCGTATTGGCGTCGTCATCGCCATCGAACAGCGGATCATCGCTCATGGGCTGTCCCACAGCCGGCGCGGATCGCCGGCGAGGATTTCCATGGCGAGCCGCTCGCGCTCGGCTTCAAGGTCGCGCTTGTCGAGCGCCTGGTTCTCCAGCCGCATGGAATGATGCGTGCGCTTGAGTTGCGCGTCGGCCTGGGCGCGAGCTCGCGCCTTTAGCATCTCGTCCAGCGGCTCGTTCGGCACGAGCGCATAAACCAACGTGCAATCGAGCCCCTCCGCGACACGCCGCAGGGTCGCGAGCGTGAGAGCGTGCTCAGCCTCATCCTTTTCGATGCGGGCGATGCGGGATTGGGAGACGCCGATCCGCGCCCCGAGCTGGGCGGCAGTCATGCCAAGGGCCTCGCGGACAGCCTTGATCCAGCCGCGCGCCGGGCGCGCGAACTCAGGGGCCTTGCGCAGGGGCGCGAGACGCCGTTCAAGCTGTTTGCGGGCCAAGCTCACGGGGGAAACGACAGAACGCATATGTATTAGACCTTCAGTCTGGACATAACATATATATTCTTTCTGGTTCGTTTCAATAGAATACATATGTTCTGCCATTGATCCCACCCACCCGCCCTGACGCGCGCGCCATGGGTCGCTTGCGGTCCGCTGGCGGGTGCGGGAGATCACGCGCCAGCAACCTGTGCATAAGTTGTGGATGAGTTTGGGCGACCCGCCGGCTCCGCCGGCGGCCGGGCTGTCGTGCTCCGCACCGAGCCTCGCTCCGCGGGTCTCGGCCATCCGGCTTCCATCCCTGTCGCAAGGCCCCGCCCACCCGCCCTATTGGCGATCGGCGACCGTCAGAGGCGTTAGCGCTTGAACCGGCGAGAGCGGAGACAGAACCTCCCCGTCGATGAAGCGCCATTCCCTGATCGCTCTTGCTGTCTGCGCTGGCGCGGTTGCGCTTCTGGCTGCAAGTGAACTCAATCGGCGTGATGTCGTTTTGTACAATTCCACGCCCTCGGTCCCGGCCGGCTTCTATGTGCGATCCGATGCATTAGTTCACGAGGGCGCGTTCGTGACGGTGCGGGCGGCGGATGTGGCGGGAGACTATGCAGCCGTTCGTGATTTCACCGACACCGGCGATCGCTTCATCAAGCGGGTTGCGGCACGCGAAGGCGACCGGGTGTGCGCTCAAGGTGAGCGCGTGAGCGTGGGATTGGATGTCCTCATCAGGGCGAGGCGCGACAGCGCAGGGCGTGCGCTGCCGACATGGGAAGGTTGCCATGTTTTACAGGCTGGCGAGGTGTTTCTGATGGGCGAAACGCCGGACAGTTTTGACAGCCGATATTTCGGCATCGTTCGCGAAGGCGCCATCGAAGGCGTCTGGAAGAGACTGTGAACTTCACCGAGTGAGCGCGCCCTACGTGTAGGAATGGGCTCTACAAAAAGAAATGCGGTGGAAGGCTAGATAAAGAGAGAGTCGTGTCGCACGCCAAGCGGTTGAATGCGTTGGCGCAAACGCACCGTGCAGAGCACAATCGCACAGTGCGCCGCACGGTGCGCGCACAGTGCTGGCGACTTCGCACCGATGACCTCGACAACAATCACCGCACCCGCCTTTCGTTTCAGTAAATTGCTGCGCGACGCCATGCGTGGCGAGACGTTCTCGCCAGGCTCGCGCTTGGGAATTGCACGACCCATCGATGCGGAGAGCCTCACCGGTCGCCACGAAGGACGCGGTCGCGGAGGCGCTACGCCGGCGCTGTCTTCTCAACTGCAAAAGCGCATCGGCTCGTCGCGCAAGACCGCGAAGGGTTTGGGCAAAGCCGGCAAGTTCAAATTCGACCCGCGGCAACGCGCGATCGTGAAGGTTCATTATTTCGGTCACGGTGGAGGCGGCGGCGCAGCGCTCGGCGCCCACGCCCGCTATGTGGCGCGCGACGCAGCAGCCAAAGCGCCGTCAGCGCCGCTGCCGGGCGAGGACGCGCCGGCAAACCGCGAGCGCGAGGCCGAGGCGCCGGCGAATGCGCATGCACGCTACCTTCAGCGCGGCGCTGAACGATCCGTCTTCTACGATGCGTTGGATAACAGCGTGGACGGCGGCGCGCGTGCTGGCGCCTGGGCGCGCGAGGACCGGCGCCACTTCCGGATCATCCTCTCGGCGGAGAACGGCGGCAGGCTCGGCGATCTCAAGAGCTACACCCGCGAAGTGATGCGGCGGGCGGAAATCGCACTCGGAACCCGGCTGACCTGGATCGCGGTCGACCATTGGGACACGGACAACCCGCACACGCACATCATTCTGCGCGGTCGGCACGAGGATGGACGCGATCTTGTTATCCCGCGCGAGTATGTGAGCCATGGCTTCCGCTCGGCCGCTCAGGACATCGCCACCGAACGCCTCGGTCCGCGCGGCAGAGACGACGCCCGTCTCGCGCTGGAGCGGGAAGCGCGCGCGCATCGTCCAAGCCGGCTCGACCGCATGATCGAAGGTCAGCTTGATGAGCATGGCCGCATCCGCCTTGCCCACCTGCAGGCGCCGGACCGGTCGCCGGAAATGACCGATGCGCTGAAAGCGCGGGCGCAGGAACTCAAACGCCTTGGCCTCGCTACGGAAGTTGAACGCAACATCTTTCAGTTCGACCCAGAATGGCAGGGCCGCCTCAAGGCGATGGAGCTCCATATCGACATCCGCAAGGCGCTGGTGCGCTCGCGCACGCAAGATCTTGGTCGCGGCGTCGCTGACCCGGCGCGGCAAATGTCGAAAGCGTTGAAACTGCCGCCCGGATTGGAACGCTAAGGCGGACATCACGCTTGCGCCGTGCGTGCGCTTGTGATCGCATCGGCGCACCGAGGATCGGCGTCCAGCCAGCGATCACTGTTACGCAGTGCGCAAGAGGGACGACCAAAGAAAGAATCCGGGAGCCCACCCGGTCGAACGGCAGCGCCTCATTCCCTTTTCAGGAAACGGCGCCATGCATTCTGACCTCTTTGATCCGTCCCAGCTCCAGCTTTTTGCAATTGTCCCGCAGCACGTCCTCGTCGTGGCCGCGGCGCTTGTTGCTCTTTGGGTTCTGCTCCGCTGGGGCGGCCCACTCCTCCTGCTCTACGCCGTGGCGCGCCTATGGGTCGGCGAATGGGGCGAAGCCATAATTGCGGTTCTGTTCGCAATCCTGATTGAGCAGGCAAACGCCTTTGCGTCGTGGCTTGAGTGGAATGCGCACGGACGCGATGCATGGCTGCGCCAGCACCGACGCGACCACGCGCGTCATTGAACGGCGCTTCCAGACCGTTTCCCACCATTTCCCGGCGTTTCCCGCCATCTCCGGGCGAATCACGGCGCGAAAGATGGCGGCCAAGGCCGATATTGGCCGAGCCATGGAGAACACCATGTCCGACGTTGCAGAAATGACCGCACACGTTCGCAAGCAGCCTTCACCGCTCCGGCAAGCAATCACGCGCCCGCAATTGCGCGAGATCGTCCCGCTCGGCGACACGACGATTTGGGAGATGGAGCAACGCAACGAATTCCCACGCCGCTTCTTTCTGACCTCGCGCTGCGTCGCCTGGGATTTTCAGGAGGTGCAGGACTGGCTCGCTGCACGCATGCAGGCTTCCGAGGAAGGGCGCGTGAAGCGCGCGCCGGCGCCGGATGTGAGACGCCGGCGTGCGCGGCCGGTCAGGCGTTAGGATCGTGGATCGCGAGGGTCGATGTCGGCGGGGTCAGAGTTGGCGTGTACTTCTCGCCCCGCGTCCAGGCATCGACCATATTCGCCCACTCCTGCAGCATGTGCCGGCGATGCGGCTCGTATTCGGCCTTGTTGTAGACGCCGCGCGAGGAGCGGTTGTCCTCGTGCGCCAGGCACTTCTCGATCCAATCGCTGTTGAAGCCCGCCTCGTTCAATAGCGTTGAGCCGGTCCGCCGCAGATCGTGAACCGTGAACGGCGCCAGCGGAAGATTTTCCTTTTTGGCGAGTTCCACAATCGCCGTGGTGACGCGATTGAACGTCGCCCGCGACATCGGCTCATTGGCCTCGTAGCGCGAAGGCAAGAGATAGCGCGAATTGCCGGCGCAGGTCTTGAGCGCGACCATGATGTCCAGCGACTGCCGCGACAGATACACATTGTGCGGCTTCTTGCGCTTCATCCGCTCCTTGGTGATCGACCAGACCGCATTCTCGAACTCGACCTCGGGCCAGACGGCATCTTGAAGCTCGCTTTTGCGAACCATGGTGAGCAGGATCAGCTTCAGCCCGAGGCGGATCGTTGGGAGCGTGGCGATCCGCTCAAGCAAGGACAGCATTATCCGGATTTCCCCCGGCGACAGTGCGCGGTCGCGCACCTCGAACTGGGCGATCGACGCCGGACCGACCTCATCGGCGGGATTGGCGACCTTCTCACCGTGCAGAATGGCGAAACCGTAGATCTGCTTGACGATGTCGCGCACATGGATCGCAGTGGCCGGGGCGCCGCGATCCTTCACGCGCGCGCAGAGCACACGAAGATCGTCCGGGCCGATCTCCGCCAAGAGACGGTTCTTCCATTCTGGATGGATGTCGCGGTCATAGATTGCGCGGCGCATTGCGCGCGTGCTGTCCGCCATGCGCGCTTCCTTGAAGTAGCGCTGGCCGACCTCGCCGAACCTGTCGGCTTCTACGAGCTTGCGCTTTTCCTTCTGCTTCTTGATGGCCGGCGACTGGCCCTCGCTTAGAAGCTGGCGCGCCTCCGCGCACTTGGCTCTGGCCTCTGAAAGCGAGACCCCGCCGGCGTCCGGCGCGTATTTGCCGATCGTGAGCGTCTCGCGCCGACCGTTGAAGCGATAGTCGTATCGGAACGTGATAAGGCCGGAGGTGGCCACCAGCGCATACATACCGTCACGGTCCCCGATCTTATAGACTTTCTCCTTTGGTTTCATCTTCTTGAGTGCAAGGTCGGTCAGCACGGGCGGCCCCTTCTGGCGCTGTTTTTCGAGTTCTCCTGCTCATTTTTACCGTCAGCAAAAACACCGTCAAGTTTTGCATTTTCTTTTGTTATATCCGTTAGTTGGGCCACCATTCGGCAGCATGCTTGAACTTTGGGGCCTGACGGTATGGGCAAATCACAGGACTGGCGCTCGAAGCGACACCGTCAAAAACACCGTCAGGTGTTTCCGCTTGGAGCCGATCCTTACCGATCGACACCAGATAGTATTTCGTTGATTTTAATCGGTTTATAGGCTATTCAGCGAATGTCGGCGAAAGACGCCGGCCCCTACCGTATCATTCCCACTCGATCGTCCCGGGCGGTTTGCTTGTGACGTCGTAGACGACGCGGTTGATGCCGGGCACTTCGTTGATGATGCGGGTGGCGGTGCGGGCGAGGAAGGTCATGTCGAAGGGGTAGAAATCGGCGGTCATGCCGTCGGTGCTGGTCACCGCGCGCAAGGCGCAGACATGGTCATAGGTGCGGCCATCGCCCATCACGCCGACCGTGCGCACCGGAAGCAGCACAGCGAACGCTTGCCAAATCACGTCATAAAGGCCTGCCTTGCGGATTTCATCGAGATAGATGGCGTCCGCCGCGCGCAGGATGTCGAGCTTTTCCGGCGTGATCTCGCCCGGCACGCGGATCGCAAGGCCGGGGCCGGGAAAAGGGTGGCGGCCGACGAACGCCTCCGGCAGACCGAGTTCGCGTCCCAGCGCGCGCACTTCGTCCTTGAACAGCTCGCGCAACGGCTCGACGAGCTTCATGTTCATACGCTCGGGCAGACCGCCGACATTGTGGTGGGACTTGATCGTAACTGACGGCCCGCCGATGGCCGAAACGCTTTCGATCACATCGGGATAGAGCGTGCCTTGGGCGAGAAACGCCGCCCCGCCGATGCTTTTGGCCTTGTCTTCGAACACGTCGACGAACAAGCGGCCGATCGTTTTGCGTTTCGCTTCGGGATCGCTGACGCCAGCCAGCGCATCGAGAAAGCGCGTGCGCTCATCGGCATGGATCAGAGGAATATTGTAGTGATCGCGAAACAACGCGACCACCTCCTGCGCTTCGCCGGCGCGCATCAGGCCGTGATCGACGAACACGCACGTCAACTGGTCGCCGATCGCCTCGTGAATAAGCACGGCCGCCACGCTGGAATCGACGCCGCCCGAGAGGCCGCAGATGACCTTTTCGGCGCCGACCTGCTTGCGGATTCGCGCAATGGCTTCCTGCTTGAACGCCGCCATCGTCCAATCGCCGCGGCAGCCGGCGATGTGATGCGTGAAATTGCGCAGGAGCTTGGCCCCGTCGGGCGTGTGCGCCACTTCGGGGTGGAACATGACCGTGTAATATTTGCGCGTTTCGTCAACAGCGACGGCGAAGGGCGCGTTCTCGGATGTCGCCACGACGCTGAAGCCGTCGGGCAGACGGGTCACGCGGTCGCCATGGCTCATCCAGACCGGATAGCGCCCACCCACCGTCCATATCCCGTCGAACAACGGGCTCGGCGCGTGCACCGTGACGTCGGCGCGGCCGAATTCGCGCGCATGGCCGCCTTCGACGGCGCCGCCGAGCTGCACGGCGAGCGTCTGTTGGCCGTAGCAAATCGCCAGGATCGGCACGCCCAGATCGAACGCCGCTTGCGGGGCGCGCGGACTGCCGTCCTCTGTGACGCTCGCCGGCCCCCCGGAGAAGATGATGGCGCGGGGCGCGAACCCGGCCGCCAGCACGTCGCCGGCGCGATTATAGGGGTGAATCTCGCAATAGACGCCGCTTTCGCGCACCCGGCGCGCGATCAGCTGCGTCACCTGGGATCCGAAATCGATGATGAGAACGCGGTCGTGTTCGGCCATGAGGGGAGATGAGAAGGTTTGGGATCGACGTCAATGGGGCTGGGGCACACGGGGTTGCGGTTTTATTCACAGCCCGTAACCTATGCGAAAAAGGGGTTCGGTGGTGGCTTGGAACAATCCCGCCTTGTTTGGCGAAGTGCTGGAGGGCGGACAGGCCGTCTGGGCGGCCATGCTAACGTTCGCTGAGCTCTATCTAACCAACCAATGGGCGCGCGCGGCCGGCATGGCCGCACTCGTCGCCGCGACAATCTGGGTCATCGCCCATATCTACAGCGGAAACTTCCAAAATGCTGAGATCGGACCCGTCGGAATCCGGCCGCACAAGCGCCGTCGCGACGGCGGAGACGTTCTCGTCATCCACAAAAACCTGATGCCCTTCAATATGGATGGCGTCTCAACTCTGGCGCGGGTCTATTACGTCTATGATGACGCGAGAGGCAAGCGACGCAAGCGCCTCGTCTACAAGCACCGGCTTACTCTGAACGTCATGGCGATTCCGCTGCCGAGTGTGCAAAGCATTCGGTATGGCCACGAAGTGCCCGACGAGGTGCATTTCAGCGATATCTGCGTGCCCAACATTGAATTGGACAGCGCCGCGAGCGAAACCATTCAACCCACCGAAGAGCTTGCCAAAGACTATGTCGCCCGTCGCAATATCCTTCAAAGCTGGACCGACGACGACAACGCGCCGATCATCTCAGTCGCGGCAAGCATCGTAGATCGTATCGCCGCAAATCGCGAGCACTTCATTACAACGCGCGCCAATGCTTTACGGCGCCTGCGCCAAGGCGGCATCCTCTCGCGCTGGCGCGCGCGCGGCCTGGCGGCCCATCGCCCGAACGTCATCGGCAGTTATTATTTGCGCCTGCAGTTCGCCAAGGATCCGTTCTTTGTCTTGTTTCGGCACCCCGACCGAGACCTCAAGTTGACGGCATGGCTGACCGTGCTGACCAGTCTATTCGCCGTCGCGATGGAGCTCTGGCCGGTGCAAAACGCCGACGATCGACTCAAGGCGACCGATCCCGCAAACAGATCCAACTTTCAAGCGCGCGCGACTATTGCACCGCGATAGCGCTTCCCCTCAATGCAGTTTCAGTTTTGGGCGCACGATCTGGTTTACATGGCCGAGGAAGATCATGAAGGCGCCGCGCACCCAGCCATGGATCGCCAGCAGATGCATGCGATAGAGCGACACATAGACGAAGCGCGCGAGCCGGCCCTCCACCGCCATGCGCCCGCCCACCAGATTGCCCATCAAGCTGCCCACGGTTGAAAAGCGGCTCAGCGACACTAAAGAGCCGTGGTCGTGATAGACGAAGTTCTTGAGCGGCTTGCCGTCCATGGCGCGGCAGAGATTATCGAACACGAGATCGGCCATCTGGTGCGCAGCCTGCGCGCGCGGCGGCACGGGCCGCGTTTCGCCGGGCGGCGTGCACGAGCAGCAATCGCCCAGCGCGAACACGCGATCGTCGCGCGTGGTTTGCAGCGTCGGGCGCACGACGAGCTGATTGTTGCGATTGGCCTCCAGGCCGTCGAGCTCGGCGAGCACCGGCGCGCCCTTCACGCCGGCCGCCCATACGCGCAGATCCGCAGGAATCACATCGCCGGATTGGAACACGATCGCATCGGGGCGCACTTCGACCACCGGCTTGCCCGTGATCACGCGCACGCCGAGCGTCTCCAATTCGCGATGCGCCGCCAGCGCCAGCTTTTCCGGCAGCGCCGGCAACAAGCGCGGCCCGGCTTCGATTAGCGTCACTTCGAGGCGGGATTCGTCGAACACTTCGAGCCCGTAATGGCGAAGGCCCGCCGCCGCATTGTACAATTCCGCCGCGAGTTCGACGCCTGTGGCGCCCCCGCCCACGATCGCCACGCGGACGCGCGCATCGGCGCTTGGGTCTGCGCTCATCTGGCGCGACACGCGCAGGCACTGGTTCAACAGCCTTTGGCGAAAGCGATCCGCCTGCGCGCGGCTGTCGAGAAAAATGCAGTTTTGCGCCACGCCCGGCGTGCCGAAATCATTCGACACCGAGCCGATCGCGAGCACGAGATAATCATAGCGGATTTCATGCGCGCCCATGATCTCGCGGCCGTCCTCATCCACGAGCGGCGCGATCTTGACCCGGCGCCGGGCGCGATCGACGCCCGCGAGCACGCCATAGAAATAGCGATAGCCCCAACGGCGCGCATGGCTGCGATAGCCGAGCTCGTCGAGATTGGCGTCGAGCGAGCCTGCCGCGACCTCGTGCAATAGCGGCTTCCAGATATGGGTGGCGTTGCGCTCGACGAGGATGATGTCGTGGCGCGCGCGGCCGAAACGCGCGCCAAGCCGGCGCACCAGTTCAAGACCGCCGGCGCCGCCGCCGACGACGACGATCTGCGTCTTGAGGCCGGTCGCCGTCTGGGTCTGGCGCAGCGGCGCTTCGGGAGCCAAGGCGGTCGTCATCTAGGCGCGTTCGAACACGGCCGCGACGCCCTGCCCGCCGCCCACGCACATGGTCTCAAGCCCATACCGGACCTCGCGGCGCTGCATCTCATGCAGCAAGGATACGCAGAGTCGCACGCCCGTGGCGCCGATCGGGTGGCCGAGCGAAATGCCGCCGCCATTGACGTTGAGGATCGCGCGGTCGTCCCAATCCCACCCCTTGAGCACCGCCAGCGCCTGGTGCGCGAAGGCTTCGTTCAATTCGACAAGACCGATATCGGCCCAACCGAGGCCCGTGCGGCGGAACAGCTTTGCGACCGCCGGCACAGGGCCGATGCCCATCGTGGCGGGATGGCAGCCCGACGCCGCCCAGCCCACGAAGAACCCCATCGGCCGCAGCCCCAATTCGTCGAGGCGATCCTCCGCCACGACCAGAACCGCCGCCGCCGCATCGTTCTGCTGGCTGGCGTTGCCGGCGGTGACGACGCCGTCCTTCATCAGCGGCTTTAAGGCTGCGAGCGAGGCGAGCGTGGCGTCGGCGCGCACGCCCTCGTCGGCCGCAACGACGATCGGATCGCCCCGCCGCTGCTTAATCGAAATCGGAAGGATCTCCGCATCGAACCGCCCGGCCTTTTGCGCCGCGACCGCGCGCGCATGGCTTTCCACCGCAAACGCGTCGCCGGCTTCGCGCGAAATCTGATGCTCGCGGGCGAGGTTCTCGGCCGTTTCGATCATGCCCGAGATCGCGCCGAAGCGCTCTTCCGGCTGCGAGCGCTCGCGCCCGCGCTCGAGGCGATCATACAGAACCGCATTGCCGGCCCGCGCGCCGCCGCGCATCGCGGTGGTGTAGTATTCGATATTGCTCATGCTTTCGGCGCCGCCGGCCAGGACCACGTCGCACGCGCCGGATTGCACCATCATCGCGGCGGTGGCGATCGCCTGCAGCCCGCCGCCGCAGCGCCGGTCGATCTGCAGGCCTGGAACCTCCAGCGGCAAATCCGCCGCCAGCGCCGCCCAGCGGCCGATGCACGGCGCCTCGGAATTGGCGTAGCTCTGCGCGAACACGACATCCTCGATCAGCGCAGGATCGACGCCCGAGCGCTTCACGGTTTCTCGGATCACCGCTTCGGCCAAACGCTCGGCGGGGATATCCTTCAGGCTTCCCAGAAATTTTCCCACCGGCGTTCGCACCGGGGCGACGAGGGCTGCGCGACGCATGACGTCTCCTTGGCGGGGGCGCTTGGGGCAGTGCGGCGCAGGCCCCCTCATAAGGGCGCGCCCCGCCGCAACGCTTCTATCGCATGCAGGGGCGAGCCGACCACCCCGGTCACGAGCGCGGCCAAAATCTGCGGGCCGGGCCACAGCCGCGCGGCCGGCCCCGCCAGCGCATCGCGCGCCCAGGCGAAGAGCGCGCCGTCGGACTGATAGGCCGGCGTCAGCGCCCAAGACGCGAGTTGATACAAGCGCACATGCCAGCGCCGGACGCGCGCATATTCCGCGAGCGCCGTCGCCAGATCGTCCTGCGCGCGCAGCGCCAGCGACAGCGCATAGGCGTCGAGCAGCGCCATGTTCGCGCCCTGCCCCAATTGCGGGCTGGCGCTGTGCCAGGCGTCGCCGACATGCACGAGCGCGCCCGAGACGGGCTGGCGCAGCGTGCGGTGCGCATAGGCGGCGAAGACGAAATCGTCGTGACGGGTGAGGCGCTCGAGAAACGGCGCGGTCTCCGGCCACAGGGCGAGCGCCTCGCTTTTCCATGCGTCGAGCGGCCGGGCGCGCCACGCGGCGTAGTCGTCCCGACGCAGGCTCCAGAAATAGGAAACCTGCGCATCGCCCCCGGCGACGCGTTTGCCGATCGGCAACACCCCGACCATCTTCGCGGCGCGGACATAACGCTGTTCGAGTCGATCCTCGCCGTGCGCCGCCGCATCGGCAGGCGCATTCGCCCACAACGCGCCATAGGACAGCGGCGGCGCCGGGCGGGACAGGGGCGAGCGCGCGCCCAGCGCATCGATCACCAAATCGAAGCGCGCGCTGGCGGCGCCGTCGGCGAACGTCAACCGCGCTGAGGAAGCATCCGCCGTGCAGCCCGTCACGGCGCGCGCGAACACAAGGTCCGCGCCGGCGTCGCCTGCGGCGTCGTGCAGAACGTCGTACAAGGCGGCGCGGTGCATCCCCAGACCGTGCGCGCCCGGCGCCAAGGCGTCGTAGCGCACGTCCAACGCTGTGACGCCGCGCGGCATCGAAGTTCCTAAAAGGCGCCGGATCGGCGCGCCGAGCGCGCGGGCCTGCGCTGTCGCGCCAAGCGCCTCAAGCACCGCCAAACCGACAGGCTGCACGATCAAGCCGGACCCCACGGGGCGCGGCGCAGGCGCCTGGTCGAACGCGACCACATGATGGCCATCCCGCGCCAGCAACGCCGCGCAGGCCAGGCCGCCGACGCCGATCCCCGCAATCGCGATCGACAGCCTACGCACCGGCGCGTCGCACCCGCGCTACGTAGAAGCCGTCGCAGCCGGTTTTCAGCGGCGTGAACTGCACCCCGTGCGTGCGCGCGAAGTGCGGTGCGGGAACCGTCTCGAACGGCGCGTGCGCGAACGCAGGCTCGGCGTTGAGAAAGGCGGCGATCTGATCCTCGTTCTCGTCCGGCAGGACAGAGCACGTCACATAGACGAGCGCGCCGCCGGGCTTGACCAGCGGCGCCGCCAGCGCAAGTGCGGCGCGCTGCTCGGCCTGGCGCATCGCGAGCGCGTGTAGGGAAAGAGTGTA